>DOWG01000171.1:2073-7006 GCA_003519685.1 Lachnospiraceae bacterium | reverse complement strand
CTTGTTTTAAAGAAAGCTGTTATTCTTGTGCCTTTCGTCATGATCGAGTTTTTTCGGATATTCGATTAGGAGATTTTTGGGGCGAAAAATACTATGATCATGATGAAGGAGTTAGCATAGTTGCGATTTACTCGCAAAGTGGGGAAGAAATCTGGAATAAAGTACGGGAAAGATTTGTTGTGGAAGAAAATGAACCATCAGAACTAAAAAGATCACAAAGATTTAATAAATTTCCAGTACCTGAATTTAGAAATGAACTTCTTAAAGCATTATCTTCGGATGAAAAGCTTGAAGATATCCATAAAAGATTTGGGATTGATAAAATGGGCTTTTATAGAGAGAAAAATAATTGAAATTAATTTATCATGTAAATAGACTTTATTCTTAAACAATTATACGGGGGTACTGAAATGAAATTAGCAATTATGCAGCCCTATTTTTTCCCCTATATAGGATACTTTAGTTTAATAAAAAATACGGATCAATTTATTCTTTTTGATTCCGTACAATTTATTAATCATGGTTGGATTGAAAGAAATAGAATTTTAAAACCAGGGGAAGGTTGGCAGTATATTTCTGTTCCGCTTATAAAGCATTCCAGGGAAACAAAAATTAAGGACATACAAATAAATAATTCTTCCGATTGGCGGGATAGAATATTTCGTCAATTAGAACATTATAAGAAAAGAGCTCCTTTCTATGATCGAACAATGGAGGTAGTAAAAGAGGCTCTTAATATACAGACGAATAGTATTGTGCAATTAAACAAACATGTTTTAAATACGGTATGTGAATATATAGGAATCAAAGCAGATATCCATATCTTTTCTGAAATGAACCTGTTGATTGATAAAGTAAATGCTCCTGACGAGTGGGCTCTAAATATCTGTAAGAAGTTAGGCGGAGTAGATGAATATTGGAATCCGGAGGGAGGATTGGATTTCTTTCATAGATATAAATATGAAAGAGAAGCGATAGAAATAAAATTCTTAAAAATGAGATTAACGAAATATCCACAAAGAAGAAAAGAATTTATAGAAGGCTTATCAATAATCGATATGATGATGTTTCTTGAACCGGACAATATCTTAGAGAGATTAGATGATTATGATATAATTTAAGGATGATAAGAGTTGAAAAAAAACGATAAAAAGAATGAAATTAACATTGATAAAATGCAAGAAACACATCATATTACTCGAATACGTACCTGGAGAGATGTCTTTGTTCTTTTGTTAAAATATGATTCTAAATTTATTCCTTCTATCTCAGAAAGAAAGCATGATTTACTGGAATACGCACATAAGTTATATAAATATGCGCATGTATATACCGTTACAGAAGATAATAACCAAGTCGGTTTTATTGCATTTTATGCTAACGATATGGTAACAAAAACAGCGTATATTACTCAAATAGCGGTTGATTCAGAGAAGTGTCACAAAGGATTTGGAACAGCCTTAGTAGAAAAATGTATTAACATATCTAAATTAAATGGAATGCTTGAAATAATGCTTGAAGTGAACAAAGGGAACAGGAGAGCAATTGAATTTTATAAAAAGATAGGTTTTATATATAAAAGGCAGGCATCCCGATATTCAGAATACATGACGTTAAAACTAAAATAGACATCTTACACAGAAGAAGAGGGTATAGTTAATGACGATTCAGGTAACACGCTCCTCCATGCCTCCTTTTGAGGAATATATGAATGAAATTAAAGATTTATGGGATAGCAGATGGCTTACGAATATGGGGGCAAAGCATAAGCTACTGGAGGAGCAGTTAAAACAATATTTAAATACTCCGTACATATCTCTTTTTACCAATGGACACCTTGCTTTAGAGAGCATAATAGAAGCTTTTCAATTAACTGGTGAAGTTATAACAACTCCATTTACTTTTGCCTCGACAACCCATGCGATTGCCAGGAAGGGTTTAAAACCGGTCTTTTGCGATATTAAACCAGATGATTTAACGCTTAATGCGGATCAATTGGAGGAGTTAATTACAGAGAAGACTTCCGCAATTGTACCGGTTCATGTTTATGGTAATATTTGCGATGTTGATTCAATTGATCAGATTGCCAAGCAATACAATTTAAAGGTGATTTATGATGCTGCACACGCTTTTGGTGTTACCCTGAATGGCATTGGAGCAGCAAATTTTGGTGATGCTTCCATGTTTAGTTTTCATGCTACGAAAGTATTTCATACCATAGAAGGCGGTGCTGTAACCTTTCATGATGCTTCGCTAATAAGAAGTCTGAATAATTTGAAAAATTTCGGAATAACCGGATATGAAACAATAGAATGTATTGGTGGAAATGCTAAGATGAATGAATTTCAGGCGGCAATGGGAATTTGCAATTTGAGGCATATAGAAGAAGAAATAAAAAAGCGTAAAGTATTAACGGAATATTATTATGAAAAATTAAGTGATGTCAAAGGGATACGTATTATCAAACCAAAGAATGAAGTAAAGTATAACTATTCCTATTTTCCTGTTGTGTTTGATGGCTATAAATATACAAGAGATGAAATTTTCGATAAATTAAAAGCAGATAATATTAATGCTCGCAAATATTTCTATCCGATTACAAACAGTTTTGATTGTTATAAATCCTGTAAGGATAATGAAACACCTGTTGCAAAGTATATATCTGAGAGAATCCTGACATTGCCTCTTTATTCGGATCTCCAGATCAATGAGGTGGAGAGGATTTGTAATATAATTTTAAAATGACAGTGCGATTTAAAGAGTGAGAAATGGTACCTATACGATAACAGAGAACTTTCTATAACGAAAGTATAGCAGGGGGGCAATATTCTTGAATACCAATATCAAGCATATCTTTGAACAGAATATTCGGCTTCTGGGGGATGCCGACAAATCCGTCTATTATTTTCGGCAGCAGCGGTATGATAAGGCGCTTGGTATCGTAACCAATTCCTTAGATAAAATAGAAGTTGTGGTGGAGGCAATCATCACCGACCGGGATTATTTTCATACCCTGTCTACGGATCATGTGCTGGGCATGCTGTCAGGACTGTTAGAGGCGAAGAAGAACAAGGATTATATCCTGTTTGCGGATATTCTGGAGTTGCAGCTGATGAGCTTTTTATACCAGGTGCAGGAGCTGATCCTCAGCAAAGAAAATATGTCCTTTGATAAGGACAAATATCGGAACAATGTACATATACTCTTAGAGAGAGGAACCGGTTTTTCCGAGCGGCTGTTGATGTCGATGGATGCCCGCAGCCTTTTAGACAGTGGATATTGTATTGAGAGTACTTCTTGCGGATTGATGACATTGGCTGCGGAGCATAATGATGCAAAATTTTATTTTCACACCAATAACCGTGTTCAGCTGGAAGCCTTCCTCTTAGCAGAGCAATGGGCGAGGGATACCAAGCAGAGATATATTCTCTATGGTTATGGCATGGGTTATCATATCAAAGAATTACTAAAGCTTGTGCCGAAGGCAGAGATTGAGGTTTTCGAAGGGGATATCAATATCTTACAGCTGGCATGTGCATTTACGGATCTGCAGGAATTTGCCGGGGAGGAGCGCCTTAAGGTATTCTTTGATCCGGACTATAAAGCTTTAAGGAAACGGATTGCTTCCATAACTGCGGAGGAAGCGTTTATTATTCATTATCCATCTCTGATGAATATCCGGGAGGCAAAAATAAGAAGTTTACTGGAGGAGTATATTCCCTGGTCTAAAATGCTGGAGACCTGCTAATTCTTATTTTTCGATCCTACCGTATGTGGTTTTCCATAATATTGAAACTTTTCCTTGTATACAAATTGGTAATTTGAGTCAAAATAAGATAGATAATAGAACAGGAAGAGAAGGAGGAGCAGATTATGCTTTATGTAATTATTATTATTGTGATTGTTGCAGCTGAGACAAAAATCAAGAATTACATTGATGAAAATATGAAGTTTGGGGAACATAAGAAAATTTTAAATGGTAAGATCATCTTAAGTAAGCACTATAACAGCGGAATGTTTCTTAATTTCATGGAGGATAAGAAGGAAACGGTTAAGATGGTATCCGGTGCATTCTTGGGCTTTCTCCTGCTCCTTTTTTCTTGTTTCTTACCCAAGAAGGGTCATAAATTATTTAAATTAGGCATGTCCTTCGTACTCGGCGGTGCCACCAGCAATGTATCGGACCGCATTAAAAGAGGGCATGTCGTTGATTATTTCAGTGTTAACGGTAAATCATTTAAGAAATTGAATAAGGTCGTATTCAATCTGTCCGACCTATGTATCTTTCTTGGCTCTGCACTCATTGTATTCGCCGGATATGGTCCAGGTAAGAGCAGCAGCTTTACTCACGAAACGAAAGAATAGCGGACAGAGTCATTTTGGATTTTTTACCTTTGCCAGCTGCATACCCAGGAAGAAACCCAGGAGTGGGAATCGCTTTCCAGGATATCGGATGGCATTTATTTTGTCCGTTCTCCTTCTGTCCCCATGCTTTCTTGCATGATTGTTTTATAGGTCGGGGTTAGACACAGAATTTTCAAAACAATTTTATGCATATTTTATTGATTTATAGTTCGACTATCATTATAATGATTATATGTTTCATACAGTATTCGCTAAATATATTATTTTAAGGGGATATAGCAGAAATATAAAATATATATCTATTCTATAGACAGGAGGATTGAATGGATAATAACAACAACAATAAGCGTAAGAACAATATGCCAAATCGAATGTTCGTTATCATTACCTTAGCAGCGGCATTATTAATTTGGTATATGGGCTCGATGGTATATAGGCAGATTGAGGAAAGTACCAATATCGAGATCACTTATGATGAATTTATGAAGATGCTGGATGCCGGCCAGATCGAATCGGTAGAGGCACAGCCTGACCGACTGGTGATCACACCAAAGAATCAACCCAATAA
>DOWG01000171.1:0-2062 GCA_003519685.1 Lachnospiraceae bacterium | reverse complement strand
GATAACCGGGCCTCTATTCTGGATACCATTATTCAGATCGTACTTCCCTTTGTTCTTATCTATATCGTAATGTGGTTCCTATTTAAAGCCATCACGAAAAACAGCGGCGGTGTTATGGGAGTCGGTAAGAGCAATGCGAAGGTTTATGTGGAGAAGCAGACAGGGGTCAGCTTTAAGGATGTTGCAGGCCAGGAGGAAGCGAAGGAATCGCTGACGGAGATTGTGGATTTTCTTCATAATCCGACAAAATATACGCGTATCGGCGCTAAGCTTCCGAAGGGGGCTTTGCTGGTAGGGCCTCCGGGAACCGGTAAGACATTACTGGCGAAGGCGGTGGCCGGAGAGGCGAATGTTCCGTTTTTCTCCTTATCCGGTTCAGATTTTGTGGAAATGTTTGTTGGTGTCGGTGCTTCCCGAGTGAGGGACCTTTTTAAGCAGGCACAGCAGCAGGCTCCTTGTATTATTTTTATCGATGAGATCGATGCGATTGGTAAGAGCAGGGATTCCCGCTATGGTGGAAATGATGAACGGGAGCAGACATTAAACCAGCTGCTTTCGAACATGGACGGATTCGATTCCTCCAAGGGACTTGTTGTTCTGGGCGCAACCAACCGGCCGGAAGTATTGGATAAGGCACTTCTTCGTCCCGGACGTTTTGACCGCCGGATTATCGTAGATAAACCGGATCTTAAGGGTAGAATTGATATATTAAAGGTACATTCCAAGAATGTTTTAATGCACGATTCCGTTGACTTGGAAGCAATCGGGCGTGCTACCTCCGGAGCCGTGGGTTCGGATCTTGCCAATATGATCAATGAATCTGCAATTCTGGCGGTGAAAAAGGGACGGACCGTAGTGACGCAGGAGGATCTGCTGGAATCCGTAGAGGTCGTTATTGCAGGTAAGGAGAAGAAGGATCGGATCTTAGGTAAGGAAGAGAAGCGAATCGTTGCTTACCATGAGGTGGGTCACGCTCTGGTAACGGCTCTGATGAAGCATGCGGAACCGGTGCAGAAGATTACGATCGTACCAAGAACCATGGGTTCCTTGGGATATGTTATGCAGGTACCGGAGGAAGAGAAGTATCTGATGAGCAAGGAGGAGCTTACGACCCGGATTGTTACACTCTTTGGCGGCCGGGCAGCAGAAAAGATCGTTTTTGACTCGGTTACAACGGGTGCTTCCAATGATATTGAAAAGGCAACCTCCCTCGCAAGGGCCATGGTGACTCAATATGGTATGTCCGATAGATTCGGTTTGATCGGCTTAGAATCCGTTGAGGACAGATATCTTGACGGTAAACCGGTTATGAACTGCTCGGATCAGACCGTCAGTGAGGTCGACAATGAGGTTATCCGTATTCTGAAGGAATGCTACAATAAAGCGGAGGAGCTTCTTGCAGGAAATCGTGATGTATTGGATAAAATTGCGGATTATCTCTTCACGAAAGAAACCATTACGGGTGAAGAATTTATGAAGCTTTACCATGAAGTAAAAGGGGATAGGGATCCTATTAAGAAGGCACCCGAGGAACCGCTCCGCATAGAAGACGGTGGGCAAACAATTTTAATGGATTCCTTTGCAGATGCACCCGGGAGTGAGCCTGACGGGCAAGCAGAGCGCAAGCAAGAGCCGGAGGATTCAATTACGAAGAACTGTTGAAACTGATTCGAGAAAATCCAGAAGCAACTCAAAAACAATATGCAGAGCAGATGCAACTTTCAAGGAGAACGATTTTAAGGCTATTTGCGGAGTTGCAGGAGCGAGGTATACTTGAGCGTAAAGGTTCTAGCCGCAAGGGAAGATGGATTATTAATCAAACATGTGAAAGAGGTAAAGCGTTATAAATATGTGGCAGAAACCAAGCTTGGGAATAGTGGGTTTCTGCTACATTTATTAATAGCAACATGTTTATGATAACACAAGAAGGTATTGATAAAATAATCTGCCGTGGAATACATCAGAATATTTTATTCAGTACCTTCAATTATTTTAAATGAAATAGAAAAAAATGAGGTGTCAAAAACCTATTTTGTTTCATTTGCGGCATCGGCAAATTAGC
>DOWG01000215.1 GCA_003519685.1 Lachnospiraceae bacterium | reverse complement strand
CGGTGTTTGATCCGGCGTTTGATTCAAGTCTTCATCGTTTCCTTGCACATTTACCGTTTTACCCTGAGAATTGGAACCAATGCTGTTTTGTATTACCATATTCAAATGGTGAAAGGTATATCCCTCCTCCTTACTTACCGCATACAACCGATATACCAATAGCACCGCCTCTTTGTCATTATAATCCACCTTATTCATGATATATTCAATAAATCCGCTCATCTGCTCTTTGACATTGTTTTGATAACCGGGTAAATAGCATAGGTAAGGCAGATCCGTATTGATATCCAAATAGACATACTCCGGCACCAGTAAAAAATCATCCGGTAATAAGAGATAATCATAAGACTTTTCGATCGTATTCATCAGATTCTGAAAGATTTTTCTGACCCGGTCAAGGGACAGAACGGTTTTATCAAACAGGTTATTCATAGATTGCTTGGCGGTTATTTCATAATAATAGAAATCCTGACTATTGATTGTTTGTATTTCCATCGGAAGGATTCCCTCGACCTGTTGATAGGTAAGCATTTTTATACAATACGATTCCGCCGTGTTATTAAGAGTTTCGGATAACACCATAAAGTTATGGTGTAAATCTCTTTTAAATTCTACTTTCATATTAATAATCATGCCTCTCTTCAAAGCCTGCAAACTTTGGGTCGCAGGCACAATATTTGCAAAGCGAATTAATTCGCTTGGTGAAAAATCATTGATTTTTCACGCTAACCTCATTTCTACACTGTCTTTTTCACTCATAACCGCATTTGCTACTCATATCAAAAGCCCTATTTTCTATTCGTTATGTTTTTTATATTTTCCATCCATTCTTCCATACCCTTGGTCTTTACACCGGTATCCAGAATTACCTCGGATACCCGAATAGTTTCCGCCGGGTTGTGAATGGAGTATTTCTTTTTTATGGTCCTCATCTTATTGGGATGAAAAAAGTTTAATACACCCCTTAATGAAATTTTCGTCTCTGCTTCAACCTTAATCTCAATATCAAATCTGCTAACCTCGGCCGTAACCCCTGTAATCTTCGTTAGAAACAGCCCGTCTGAGAATTCATCCCAGACATATTGGCAGATCTCCTGTTCCAGGTTTTTGGTATCCCCGATAATACTATAGACTGCTCCTCTTTTATTAATATCCTCATATCGGATTTTATCGGCCGCAAAATCATAGTCATGGTTTATCAAAAGGGCGGTTCTATGAAGTACCTGGTCCAGACATCCTTGGATTCGATTGCTGTCATGAAGATAAAAGGTAAGATAAAGGAAAGAGAAAATAAGGAAGAAAATTACGGGCATTAGGAATGCCGCTTCCACCGTGAAGCTTCCCTTTACTGCTTTTTGCTCTTTCATCCGATCTGTAATTCGCTTTTTTCTTTGATTACCCATTTGCTTTATTATCATTAGAATCAATCTCCTCCTTCCTTCTGCCTGACAGCTCTGGTTCCCGGATCACTTTGATAATATTTACTATCGGCCTCTCCCTTCTATCTGCCATATATTTTTACAGCCTGGGAAATACCAAAATACTAAGAAAACTAAAAAGCAGAAACGGGACAAACGGAATGCTTTTCTTCCGATTCGCCAATCGAAATACCAATAGAAGGATGGAAACAACCGCTGCTGCCGCCAATGCGGCTGCAAACAACTCCATATTCCCCCAGAATCCCAGTCCAATCCCGGTTACGCAGAGCAGCAGCCCGTCCCCCATTCCGATTTTTCCTCCGGTCAGTAGGCTGATACCGATTACACCTACACCGACAATAACTCCGCCAAATCGATCCAATAAGGAAAGGGAGGTGCTAAAGGGCATGCAGATGCCGATTAAAACCGCACCGGTCAGAATAACCCACAGAGAAAGCTTTTTTCTTCTCACATCCTGTATACTGCATAGAAGCAGTAACACTCCTATGATTATTTTCATTCCTGTTTCCGCCATTTTTAACCTCATTTCTGTAAGGAAAATTCTCAATTTCCACATCATTTGCAAGGGGTCCGCCAAGTATGAAGGAAGGGAATTGCTATCGTATCCCACCTTAATTTCCACACCTCTTGCAAGGGGCCCGCCCGGAAACTTCCGAAAGCTTTACTTCTAATACGGTACGTTTAATTTTAGGACAGTCCCTCTGCTTATGATATCTGGTTCCGTCCGAAGTAATATAGTAAGTCAGAAAGGCATCTTTCTCTCCGGTACAGCATTTTTCACAGGGATAATATTTGGCTCCATTCTCATTCCTTAGCTCGCTTGGTATCCCGGTAACCGGGCGGACGGACAGCTTAATATGAGAGCATTCCCTGTTTCTGTGATATACACTACCCGTTTTTGTAACATATACAATCATACCCTCACCATTCTCCTCTTCCTCCATGGAATAAGCAGACATAACCGTATAACCTGTCCACGCACGAAGAAGGACCCGCTGAACCATGTCAATATCCTTGACGCCGAACAGCTTTATGGGTATCTTAATCTGGTAGCGGACAATAATATGAATGGCATCCTCCTCATCGAACAGAACGGAATTATCAAAAGAGATTCCATGATAACCATTCTCTATGCAGGATTTATTAATCTGGTCGATATTAAGGTAATTTTGTGCATATAGTTTAAGCATTGCACTGTTTATCTTAACGAGTCCGAATTCAGAAAGATTACGTCCGAGGTCTCCTTCAAACACCGTCTTATCAAAATTCTCCGCATCTGCGCCGTCGGTAAAATCATCATAGATATAAGACAGCTTCGCCATATCTAACCCCATTCTGGTAATTGCTGACTGAATATGTTCCTGAATAATAAAGATCTGGATAAAATAAAGGAAAATGAATAGAAAGAATAGAAACAGCGGTAAACTCAAAGATGCCTCCACGGTCAAGGACGCCTCCCTTAATCGTTCTTTTCTTTGCTCTCTTTGGGATCTATTTTTTGGTCCTTTTCTATTCTCTTTTCTCTCTGCTTTTCTTTGTTTTTTTCTTGATTCCAACCGATTGGTCCACTTTTCGTTCATATATTTTTTCAGAAAGCAATCACTTCCTCCTCTTACAAT
>DOWG01000147.1 GCA_003519685.1 Lachnospiraceae bacterium | reverse complement strand
ATGCTTTTTTACTACATTATTCAGAGATATTTTGAGTTATTCTTCAAAGCAAAGACGTACAGCAATGTGGTTAAAATAAAGTCGATAAATGTAGCTGCAGCTACAAACGTTTTTTGGATTTTTGCTAGAATAGCATTGATGATACGAAANNGATATTAAATAAATTTTTAGGAGGATTGGGATGCTGAGACAGATTGTTAAGATTGATGAGGAACTTTGTAACGGTTGCGGTCTATGTGTGAATGCCTGCCACGAGGCAGCAATTGGCTTAGTGAACGGGAAGGCTAAGTTGTTAAGAGATGATTATTGCGACGGGCTTGGGAACTGCCTTCCGGTTTGTCCTGCCGGCGCAATTTCTTTCGAGGAGAGGGAAGCGCTGCCGTATAATGAGGAAGAGGTTAAGAAAAATACAGAGAAAAGCAGCAAGAGGGAAGCCAATGCTGGTAATCATTCCGTTCAGAATACGCAGAATGCAGAGAAAGGGAAGGAAGCGTGCGGATGTCCCGGGTCGAGGGTGAGAAATCTTGAACCTAAGGAGGTCCCTTCCGCCAATAAGACAGGCGAGGTCAGGGAAGAGCGCGTATCCATGCTTCGGCAATGGCCGGTGCAGATTCAGCTGGTTCCCTCGAATGCACCTTATTTTCAAAATGCAGATCTGTTGATTGCGGCGGATTGTACCGCATATGCCTACGGGGACATTCATTCGTTTATGAAAGATAAGATTACTCTTATTGGATGTCCAAAATTGGATGATGTGGATTATTCCGAGAAGCTGACGCAGATTCTTTCCGAGAATGCGATCAAGAGTATCACCATACTCCGGATGGAAGTACCATGCTGCGGAGGAATTGTAAATGCAGTGAAAACAGCATTTTTAAAGAGTGGGAAGATGATTCCGTGGCACGTCGTTACCATAGGAATCGATGGTGCCATCCTGGAGGATCGTTAGGTAAAAATAACTTCCGGAAATGGAAACATTGGGAGTAGCACATAGAAATCCCCGTCATATCTTTTTAATATAAGTAAAGATAGGGGCGTGTGTTCTATGGAAGAGGGCAAAGCTTATCGGATGCCGCTCATCGGCGATCCGGCACCTGCATTTCGCGCGGTTACCACACAGGGTGAGATAAATTTTCCAAAGGATTATTATGGCAGATGGGTCGTCTTTTTCAGTCACCCGGCAGATTTTACACCGGTNNTTGTCGATTGATTCAATCTATTCCCACATTGCCTGGCTGCGGAAAATTAAGGAACTTGCATGGAAAGATATGAAGCATGTCGAAGTTACGTTTCCTTTGATTGCGGACATCACGATGGAAATAGCAAAAATGTATGGAATGCTGCATCCGGGTGCATCGAGCACGCAGACGGTTCGTGCGGTATTTATTATTGATCCGGTAGGGAAGATTCGGGCGATTCTTTATTATCCTCTGTCGATCGGCCGTAATATGGAGGAAATTATAAGAATTCTGGCGGCACTTCAAAAATCGGATGCGGAAGGTATCGCTACTCCTGCGAACTGGACGCCTTACGATGATGTGATCCTTCCGACACCCGGAACCTGCGGGGCTGCAAAGGACCGAATGGATAACTTGAATGAGAATACGTATTGTCTGGATTGGTTCCTATGCTTCCAGCAAAACAATAACCATCCGGACGATACTGGATATGAACCGGAAGGGATTCCCTATCCATCCATCTATCCCCAAAGAGGGAGAAAAAACTACCGAAGAAATAATTAATCCTTTTTCGGAGCACGAAAAAATCACACAAAAGGCACGAAAAAGCAGCATCGTTTTGGGTCATTTATCAGAAGCAGACATCTTGCTAGAAACACCGATTTGTAGTATGATAGTAGCAGAAAAAAAGGTATCCTGCTTTTGCAGAAAGATCTTTTTGTAGAACGATTTACTTACGGAAGACGGTGTTTTTAGATAATGAACAAAACAGTTAGTAATAGAAAAGCAAAAGTAGCTTTGTTTGGAGCTTCGCTGATATGGGGAAGCTCTTTTCTAGTGGTAAAAAATTCGGTGGATACGATTACACCACATGTACTTTTGCTAATTCGATTTTCGGTCGGAGGTCTCTTGCTTTGCTTGATTTTCTTTCATAGACTGCGGGAGCTTAACTGCGATTATTTTATAAAAGGCAGCCTTCTTGGTTTGCTGCTGTTTCTGGGCTATAGCCTGCAGACGATCGGGATCACCGATACAACACCAGGGAAAAATGCCTTTCTATCTGCCATTTATTGCGTATTGGTNNGTCGGGATTACCGGAATTGGTTTCGTTTCACTAAATGGAGATCTGAAGATCCGGATGGGGGATGCCTTTACCTTGGCAGGTGGTATCTTCTATGCGGCTCATATGGTAGCGCTGGCAAAGCTTAGCAGGGACAAAGACCCGGTGCTTTTAACCATTATGCAATTTGGCTATGGATCCGTGTTCTCCTTGATTATAGCGCTTTTGTTTGAAGAGGCTCCGGCAAAGCTTACAACAGATACGATTCTGGGCTTAGCTTTTCTTGCGGTGTTTGCGACGGCAGGAGCAATTTTACTTCAAAATATCGGACAAAAATACACCAGTCCAACCTCCGCTTCGATTATTTTAAGCTTAGAATCTGTATTCGGAGTATTATTTTCGGTACTATTTTATCATGAGGAAATTACGCTGCGNNGTTGTTTCGAACGAAGCGATGGTATCGGAAGAATAAATTCCGTATGGAAAAGAACGGAAACTCAAGAACTTGTATTGTTGAATTCCTACGAAACCTATGGTAATATAGTACAAAGAGGATAACCTAGGTAATCTAAGGGTTTCAACAAGCAAAACATTTGTTTGCAAATATTGAGTCTGCGGCACAAAGTTTGCAGGTAGTCGAGAAAGGGCATGGCTATTAATATGAAAATATCAACGAAGGGAAGATATGCATTACGGTTAATGCTGGACCTTGCGCTAAATAATACAGGGGAATATATATCCATCAAAAGTATTGCCTCAAGACAGAATATCTCAGAAAAGTATCTGGAGCAGATTATATCCTTACTTAACCGGGCGGGCTACGTGAAAAGTATCCGCGGTGCGGGAGGCGGTTATCGCCTGTCGAAAGATCCCAGGGAATATACCGTTGGTATGATTCTCCGATTGACGGAAGGAAGTCTTATGCCGGTGGATTGTTTGGATTCGAATATCGATGACTGTGACCGGGTTAATACCTGTGTTACCAGAGAGGTATGGCAAAAGCTCTATGATGCAATTCTTGGTGTGGTAGATCATATCACACTGCAGGATTTGGTGGATAAGCAGAGAAAACTGATCCCTTATGACTTTTCCATCTAAAGGAGCAGTTCAAGGCTAATTCGGATAAAAATATAAGTGAATAGCTTCAAGCAAAGAGAATAAAACGGTCATGTACAAGGACATCAACTTGGCATGATCATTTTTTTTAATCCTTTAGCTGCTGGAGTGTGTAGTTATGGAGGGTTTCTTTTTTCGCTCTGTCAATCTCAAAGTAATGAGCATATAGAATATCAAACATGACAAGTATGGGAAATTGAGGGGAAATGGCTTTCCCACTTTCCAGGTTTTCTTTCACTGCAACCAAAAGAACCTCATCACAGTATTCTTCATAGGCCTTATTGCTATGAGCCGTCATGAGGATCGTTGCGGCTCCCAATTGCTTGGCGGTTCTTAAGGCTTGAAGGATTTCGCCCGTATGTCCGCTGACCGTGATACCGATTACCGCACAGTTTTTATTAAGCAGGACCGCATTCATTTTCATAATATGGCTGTCTGAAATAGCTTTGATGTTAACACCGATTCGCATTAAGCGCAGTTCAATGTCGAGGCCGGCATGTCCGGAACTTCCGAAGCCGTATACATAAACTTGAGATTTTTCTGTAAGTATACGCGCGATACGGTTCATCTGATCCTCATTGGCTAAAGTGTAGCTTTTATTAAGCAGTTCTTGATAGGTATTTAGAATATGTCTGGTGCAGTCTGTCGAATGATGCGTTCCCTCCGTAAAAGCATCCGTATAGAGAAATATAAATTCACGATATCCGCTGAAGCCGCATTTTTGTGCGAATCTGGAAAGGGAAGCTTCTGAGGTATAAAGCTTTTGAGCAATATTACGAGCAGAGAAGTCCATGCGTTTTGTATTATGAATGAAGAAATCAGCAATATTCTTTTCGAGCGGTGTAAAGCTTGAATATACGGATTCGATAATAGGAATAACGGATTTTTCAAATTGTTTCATGTTTTTCAAACACCTTCTTTTTAATGCTTCCTTAACAGTATATTATAATTGAAAGTAAAATACAACCAAAAAGTATAGCAGGTAAGTACATTCACGATATCCGTCAGAATGCACAAAATACATACGGATTGTTATGAGTAATCTGTGCATATAATAGTAAAGAAGAAAGTAGTTTCAGAAATAGACTACTCTATTGAAAATGGAAACATAACGGGTTATAATGTGCCTAAGAAAACAAAAATGAGATCGAGGATGTTGATATGAGAACACATGATGAAATACTAAACAGTATCCAAGGAGGACTAATTGTATCTTGCCAGGCACTGGAGGATGAGCCGCTTCACAGCTCATATATCATGGCAAGGATGGCTTATTCTGCTATGAAGGGCGGAGCAGCTGGAATACGTGCAAACAGCGTGGAAGATATCCGGGAGATAAAGAAAACAGTAACACTTCCGATTATTGGTATAATCAAAAAAGATTATGAAGGAAGCGAGGTTTACATAACTCCAACTATGAAAGAAATCGATGCACTGGTGGAATGCGGAGCAGATATTATTTCGTTGGATTCGACGGACCGTATGAGACCGGGAGGCCAAAAGCTGGATGATTTTTTTGCGGAAATCAGAAAAAAATATCCGAATCAGCTGTTCATGGCAGATTGCTCCTGTATCGAGGAAGGCTTGCATGCGGAGAAAATTGGATTCGAC
>DOWG01000196.1 GCA_003519685.1 Lachnospiraceae bacterium | reverse complement strand
TTAACATCCGCATATCCCTGACTCTGCGTTACAAGCGCACCGGATAAAGCAATAAGCCCGTTGCTGATCACCAAACCAAGAATCTTCATGTGATCGGTATTTACGCCCTGTGCTCTTACCATAACCTCATTATTCCCGGTTGCCCGGATACAGCAGCCGACTTCCGTTCCAAAGTACCAGTAGAGTAAGCCAATCACGGCTACGGTAAATACCAGCCCAATTCCCATGGTAACCCAGGTCTGTAGTGTAGAATCCAGGATTCCGAGCTCCGCTGCTTCCGGCAGAAGCCCCTTTCCTATGGATATCATCGTCCTCTGTCCTAATAAAGGCGTATTTGCCTGTCCCATAATTCTTAAGTTAATCGAATATAATCCAATCATCGTAAGAATACCGGAGAGAATTGCAGGTATTTTAAGTTTTGTATGAAGAAAGCCGGTTACATATCCGGCAAGCATTCCCGCCAAGGTTGCCGCAATTACGGTTAAAAAAGGATCCCAGCCCAGTCGAACCATTAATACGGCACTAACACTTCCTCCAAGGGCAAAACTGCCCTCACAGGACATATCAGCAAAATCCAATATCCGAAAGGTGATGTATACGCCAAGAGCCAGAATTGCCCAGGTAAGCCCTTGGGAAACAGCACCAAACATTGCCATAACTATATTCATAACACANNTATCTCCGTCCCTATTCCGTTTTCGCAGCCAGCTCCTCCGGAATCGTAATTCCTAATTTAGCAGCCACTTCTTCATTAATTTTGAGCGTGTATTCCTCGTCCGGAATATATTCAATGGGCATGGTAGCGGTCTCTGCTTTGCCTTCAATAATTCTTACGGCCTGCTCCCCGGTCAATCTGCCTAACTTATAATAATCTATTCCGTAGGTTGCCAGGCCCCCGTTATCTACCTGCCCCTCTTCTCCGCAGATTACCGGAATTCCGTTGTCATTGGCGATCGACGTTATAGTAGGCATTCCCTCCGCAATAATATTGTCGGTAGGTGTATAGATCGCGTCCACCGTTCCGACTAAAGACTGTACAACCTGCTGTATTTCATTCGAATCGGAAACGGTAGTAAGAATTGGATTAAGTCCTAAATTTTTTGATTCCTCCATCGCTATCTCCGCCTGAATCTTAGAATTGCTTTCACTGGAACAGTAAAGGACCGCAACATTGATTGCATCCGGTACTAACTGTTTCAGCAGCTCTAACTGTCTTTTGACCGGAGTTAAATCCGATGTTCCGGACACGTTACCGCCGGGAGCGTCATTGGATTTAGCAAGTCCCGAGCCTGCCGGATCCGTTACCGCAGTAACAAGAATCGGTATATCCCTGGTCGCATTGGCAACCGCCTGTGCTGCAGGAGTTCCAATCGCAAGGATCAAGTCATTGTTATCATTTACTAATTTGGTTGCAATTGTATTGGTATTGGACTGATCCCCCTGCGCATTCTGATAGTCAATTTTAATCTTTTCCCCATCTTTATAACCGGCATCCGCCAGTGCATCCACAAAGCCCTGATAGCTTGCATCCAATGCCGCATGCTTCACTATCTGGGTAACACCGATTCGAACAACCTCGCCGTTTTTACCGGATCCGGTTTCTTTCACACCGCAGCCGACCAGAGTTAAACCGGTCAATGCCATGATCGCGATTCCCATCCGTAATTTACTTTTTATCATCCCTATCCTCATTTCTGCGCAGCTTTTTATGTACTATGGAGTTCGCGGATGCCACGCTGACACAAACTCTGTGGGACCGCCAAAGCATAATGCAAATGATGCCGTCCCTTACTCCTTGCTATAGAAAAATCCATAATTCGGAATGCTCTCCCACTTTAAAGCTTTAACGCTTTTACTGGATAAAGTGTAACATCAAAAGATTACTAAGTCAACTGTTTTTTATATTTTTATAAAAAAAGGGTTGTTGCAAAGGGAATTTATATTGTACCCTCCACAGGAAGATCCGTGTCTGGAATTCCAAACATTTTAACGGACCTTTCGTTTATTCACTATGCTTTGACACTGAACGGAGCGGTAGTCGTTAATATAAAAACAAAGGAAATCATTCATGAATGTGTTTATACCTTTGATGAGGCATTATATCTTTGGGACCTCATACAAAAATATGATGCACTTCCGGACTGTTCGATTAACGGCGAACTATATATGGAACAGCAGACTTTCTTAAAATTGCCGGACTATACCAATGATCCGAAACGTATTGTACTAATGAAGCAGACAAGAAAAGGAACCGATCATATACGAAAAATGTTTTACAGGAAAATGCTGCATCCGCAAAGATGAATCTTTTGTTTGCCGATTCGGAGATATGACAGAAAGCTAGACAGGAATTAGAGAAGCTCCCCTTTGTGGATGTAAGCAGCTCTCTTGACAGCAATTTAGAGCTGAACCGTAAGGGCGGATATACCGTTTAAATAGTGCACCCTTTTCGGTATTTTAGTGCACCCCCCACCCGGGTAAATAGTGTATTTCTTTCCGGACAGGCGTGCAGTTTAATTGCATGCATATGAGCTTCAATCCAGTGAGCAGATTTCATATCTGGAAAAGCTTCGGCATAACCATACATATACATGCTGTATGGAAGACAGGTAATGAAGACATCATATGCTGGATCTGTATTTCCAGCCAGTGAATCCATTACTTGAAGGGTATCACCAACCCAGTCCACCTCCATCTGTTCACCTGGTTTACGTCTCAGACGCAGGGCGGCCTTTTGAGATTATTAATAGGCATAATATTTCTCATTGAACTGCGTATGCTGATAAGATATCTTACCCGCATCCTAACACTTGATGCAGTATTCAGACCACAGCAGTGATAACGTAACTCCAGGTTTTGTGAGCTCGTTGTAAATATACTCACAATCTGGAAGAGGCCGGCTCTAGCTAACAGCTTCAGCGGGATAGAGGATTGTTTTTAAATCCCCATTGGACAAAGTGTCTGGTATTGACCATTCAATCTGCTTGTCTTGTGCACGATTCCAGATATCTGCTACCTTATTGCGGGAACTGCCTGTATTGGATGCGACACTTGTGTTACAGTAATCCGCTGATTTTAAACGGATTATCTCTTGGTAATCAATCATGAATATCAACCTATAATATAATAATAGTCACGAATTAACGTGCCATCTTCATTATAGGGACAAAATATATGAAGTGCACTAATTAACCGGAAACAGATGCACTGTTTTTCTGAAACGAGTGCACTTTTCAGACGGAACACTCAAAAGGGCGGTTAACAAGGGAAATGGTTTAAAAAATTGGCAGAGCATCTTGGATTAAGAATGGATGAAGTGATGGCTTGCGGTGACAGTGATAATGATATTACTAAGATAGAAGCTGCAGGCCTCGGTATTGCAATGGCAAATTCAGCACCGAAGATTTTAAACATTTGCCGTAACTCTTAGCAACGATGAGGATGGCGTTGCGTATGCAATTGAAAAGTGGGTATTCAATTAGACCTTTGATTTTGAATAAAAACAGTGGTGCAAATTGAAATTTAAAAAAGGCCTGCTCCGGTGCATCTAAGCAGGTCTTTTTTAAAATTGCAATATTCTCACGGGTATTTATTCTGTAAATTGTCGCCCTCTTTTGTTTTGTTTTCTTATGTTATTTGCTTTAAAACTTCCATTCAAAACCATCAATAAACGAATCACCTGTTAATGACCAATACTCACCCATTAGCCCATCATAAAAGTAATATATGCTACCTGCATATTCTATATTATATCCCATAGTATAGGGACCTAAAAATCCATAGGTTTGTGGGCAATACTGCGCACCAACATATAGGCCACATTTACTACATTGATTTGTATTTCCGTAAGACACAATTCTTTCGCCCGGATCTGATGGAGAAGGTCCTGAATAAATAAAGCAAACCCCAACAGAGTGCATTTCATGTTTACCACCATCAGGACAGGCGATATATTTAACTGAAAAATCATTACTTGCTTCTGCTGCCATAACTGGTACAGAAGACGTACTTAATAATACCGCAAAACCAAGAATTAGTGCTATTAATTTTTTCATATAAACCCTCCTTGTATAATAAGTTTATAGCCAATCAAAAATGGTTATAAACTTATTCTTTTTATGGTATAGAGACAGGAGACATCTCTGAGGGATTCCCCCTCATCCTATTCCCACCTATACAGTTAATAGTTACATATCCAATAAAGATTATCCTGTGGTATGATATCAGAAGAGTCTGATGTCCGAAGACACTGCTTCCCCTCCTTTCCACCAACGCTTGTTGTGTCCGCTTATTGAGCTTTCAGCCCGGTTCATATGGCACATTCAGCCTACATAGATGTTTCATCCCCTGTCATAGCTCCAAGTAAAAAAGCCGGCAGAGTGCATGCTGATTACGATTACGCGAGGTTGCGGTCACTGCATGATGCCCGAGATAAACCTTTTGCTTCAGATTTCAAAAGTACTTCTATACTCCGGTGAAAAATTAAACACCGAATTCCATATCGAGTCGAACCAACATTCGGATTTATCTCGAAAAATTCGAATGCCTATTTCGTGTGCCCTTTTTAATTTTAAGGAAAACATATTAAAATCTTTCCAAAAAGGACATATTACCAGATTGCTTGATATGTTCATTCAACTTGTAAATAATAATTATATCCATTGGAATCACCCATTTCAATAAAAATTAGTATTAAATCACTAATTTTCACATACAATAAACCACTAAATTATAATATAAATATAATACAGTTTATAGATTTGTTTTCTATGTGAACTTTCCTACTTCTTGCAATTCTGCCTTCAAATAAGATTAATTAATTTGGCATTCTCCCTAAAATGAAACTAAGAATAAGAAGGAAAATCCCCCCTAATATTAATGTTATATTAGTAAAGGCAAACTCTACTACATTGTTTTTAATAAAATCCTTGTAATAGGGTTTATATTCTCGCTCTTGTCTAGTAACTTCATTGCTAAGAAATGAGTTTATATTAGCATTATCATGCCCTATGCCATTAATGTTTAGTCCGGAAGGATTACCTTTCATAGAAATCAAAAAACCAATAATAAGTAAAGCAATACCTTCGTAAGCCAGAATATCCCATATGTTATTATTAAATCTCGATGAAATAATAAGTGCAATTACAAAGCCTATAACTAGATAAATAATACTAAATATTAA
>DOWG01000270.1:1686-2784 GCA_003519685.1 Lachnospiraceae bacterium | reverse complement strand
AGCTTTAGAAAGTAACTCGTTATTGTACTGGTTATCGAACCGATTAAGCCAATACCAAAAATCATCAGAACTGCAGCGATCAACCTTCCTAAACTGGTCTCCGGAGATAAATCACCATAGCCCACGGTAGTTGCGGTTACGAAAGCCCACCAGAGCGAATCGCCAAGTGACATATTCTCCGCATACATAATTCCAAACGATCCGAGAAAAATCGCTAAGACGGTAAAGATAATCATATTCTTCAATCCGTTTGTATTGACAAATTTATTTATCTTACGAAAAAACTTTCTCGGAAAGGCACCTATTATGCTTAAACTGAGCAATTTAAACAGTCTTGAAACACGAAAGATACGAAATATGGAATGAAACGGGAGAATGGCAATCAAATTAAAGATATTCTCCTTTATAAACACTTTTTTATTATCCGCCAAAATAAGCCGGACGAAATAATCAATCGTTAATATTATCAGTATGCCCCATTCAAGAAATTGTTGCCATACCGCCAGCCCCTGTAAAATATCAATTACTGCAAGTATGGTGCCAACCAACGCAAAGCTGCAAATGCAATACTCATAAATTAGTGTATTTCTTCTTTTTTTCTTTTTATCAATTTTTTTAGAAGCAGATGAACCCATTCCTTTCTCCTCTTTTCATTGGGCAATCCCCACAATTTACTTATCTCTCTCTAATTTTTAATACCCAACTTTATGAATACCATTCCATCAACATTCTAGTATTATACTTCATGCCTTACAATAGTCAAGGTTATTTTTTGGCAATATAAAACAGCCAGGGCAAAATCCCTGGCTACCTTTTTGGCTACATGGTTGATTTGCATATATTTAAAATCATCGCAAAGCCTATACAATGCGGATAACAGGAATCGAACCTGCACCCTCTCGGACTAGATCCTAAGTCTAGCGCGTCTGCCAGTTCCGCCATATCCGCATACTTTTTTCTGATTTTATATTATATAAGTGAATTGGGTGTCCAATTCACTTATTTGCCGGAAGAATGAGACATCCGGGATTCGAACCCGGGACACCTTGATTAAAAGTCAAGTGCTCTACCGACTGAGCTAATATCCCATATAAAATT
>DOWG01000270.1:352-1630 GCA_003519685.1 Lachnospiraceae bacterium | reverse complement strand
TGCAGGAGTCAAAGTCCTGTGCCTTACCGCTTGGCGATAGCCCAATATGAAAAAAGTCTTTTAAGAAAAAGGCTTTGTTAACTATAATGAAGCTATAGGGTGGGTAGAGGGATTCGAACCCTCGGCCTCCAGAGCCACAATCTGGCGCGCTAACCAGCTGCGCTATACCCACCATATTCAGTTCTTACCTATATAGATGAAAAATGTGCCAGAAGGGATTCGAACCCCCGACACATGGCTTAGAAGGCCATTGCTCTATCCAACTGAGCTACTAGCACATTTTATAGATAATACAGTTAATTAAATCTAACCATATATCAAGCGGGTGATGGGAATCGAACCCACGTATCTAGCTTGGAAGGCTAGTGTTCTACCATTGAACTACACCCGCATATAAATTTTTATTTTATTATTTTGTGTATCAATTGTATATATTATTCAGATTTCTTTCAAAGGGTTTGCTAATACTAATCAAAAGCCTTTACATCGGGGTGACAGGATTCGAACCTGCGACCTCTTGATCCCAAATCAAGCACTCTAGCCAAACTGAGCCACACCCCGATTGTCACCATGCAGTATAACACATATCATATCTTGTGGCTACAATGTATACTTAAAGTGAACCGCACATCACATGTTTTTAAGGCTTTGCTTTTTTGCCCTTTTGCCGTGACGCAAGATTTATTATATAATAGCATTCTACTCTTGTCAACAGCTTTTTGAAACTTTTTTAACTTTTCATCCGGCTTTTTTCAATTCATTCCAATTAATAGTAAAACATGTCAAATCAGTTCTTTGCCGATGTTTCATAACCGTTGCCATCGGTTTTCCTTGACATAATTTAGTGTAAAATGGGCCTCACCTTTGGAATCTATATCCATAATGATAAAGGTAGGAATTCTGCCCGGCTGCCTTGGCAAAGAGATGCTGCCCGGATTAATTACCCAAATCCCGTCCATAAATTCAATACTTGGAACATGGGTATGTCCAAACATAACAATATCGGCACCATTTCTTTTGGCTTCTTCCCGGATAATATCCGTGCTGTAGTTGACAGAATACCGATGCCCATGGGTCATCATAACCGTATATTTGCCGATATGAAGAATCTTTTCCTTCGGTATTCCGCTGAAAAAATCATTATTCCCGGATACAAATTCCACCGGGCATTCGGTAAGAGCCCTGATATCCTCTTCTCCTCTTTCAAAATCCCCCAAATGAAGCATTAAATCAATCGGGCTTACCTTCTGTATAGTTTCAAACAAATATTGGTCTCTT
>DOWG01000270.1:0-275 GCA_003519685.1 Lachnospiraceae bacterium | reverse complement strand
GGTGGCAGCTCGGCGGTGGTACACTGATACTCCGGAAGATAAAAGATCGGGTCATATCCAAATCCATTTACTCCGCTTATTTTGTCAGCTATATACCCCTCAATCACGCCGCTTCGTGTTATAACTTCCCCATTTGGCGAAGCGAGTGCTATCACGCAGACAAATCTTGCACTTCTGTCCTTTTCTTTTACATTGGCCAATTGATCTAAGATATACTGATTTTTGAACGAGTACGGTGTATCTTCCCCTAGAAATCTGGCCGAATAAATACCGGG
>DOWG01000312.1:2206-3496 GCA_003519685.1 Lachnospiraceae bacterium | reverse complement strand
TATAGATGCCTTCACGATAGAAGCGTTGAAAAGATTTTTTAACGAGACGATCTTCACCGGAATGAAAAGATAGGATCGCAACACGCCCGCCCTCGGCCATGGCGGCAGGAAGTTTTTCTAAAAATTCGTATAACACTTCAAATTCATTATTGACATCAATTCGCAGCGCTTGAAAGCATCTTTGACAGGATTTTTTAACTTCATTGTTTCTGTCTTTCTCCGGAATGAAGTTCAGAGTATCCTTGATGATTTGCTGGAGCTGGGTTGTTGTTGTAATGTCTGCTCCCTTTTTTATTGCGGAAATAATAGCACGAGCGATTTCCGCGGAATGAGGCTCGTCCGCGTTTTCTAACAACATACCGCATAATTCATCTTGTGAAATCGTTTTAAGACGATCTGCTGCAGAGATGCCTTTCGATGGATTTAGTCGTAAATCTAATGGCCCTTCTGCCTTAAAGGAAAATCCCCGTTCAGGATTGTCTATTTGCATGGAAGAGACACCTAAATCTGCTAATATAAAATTCAATGGTCCCGATTCGGAAGTGATTTGATCTATATTGGAAAAGTTTGCTTGCTTGATCGTTAAAATTTCTGAGCCATAACCTAAGCGCTCTAAACGCTCCCTTGTTCGTGGTAATTCGATAGGATCCACATCAATAGCATACAAATGTCCCTTTGAATTTAGACATTTAAGCATCTCTAACGTATGGCCACCATAACCTAAGGTTGCATCTAACCCAGTTTGTCCGAGTGTAATTTGTAAGAATTCTAATATTTCTTTCACGCAAATTGGACGATGCGTACCGGCAGGAGTATTGCCCTTTTGAATTACCTTTTCCACAACATCAGCATATAACTCTGGTTGCAGCTCCTTATATTTATCTTTAAAAGCTTTTGGGTGCGTACCTTTATACCTGGGACGACGCTGATGCTTTTGCTCTTGCTTATTCATTCTTGCTCCACCTTTTAAATTTCTATTTTTAATATATGATTCAAAGCGTCTGCGAAGCCGACGGGTTTGAAGATAGATAGACCAGAGATCTGGAAATATATTTAGATATCTATGAAATTGATCAAAGCATTCATGGCCGGCGTAAGTGCTTTCCCTTTATGACATATTAATTGCTGCCATATAGAAATTGGAAGATACGGGTTGGAAATCGGTAGAATTGATTTTTGCTCCAACTCTTTTTTTACGGTAAACTCTGGAATAAATCCAATACCAAAAGAGTTTAAAATAAGTTCTTTGATCACTTGTACATTTCCAATTTCATATGTGGGAATGATAAA
>DOWG01000312.1:0-2144 GCA_003519685.1 Lachnospiraceae bacterium | reverse complement strand
GCGTTGACAGCGGATTCTTTTAATATAACAAAATCAGGACGCCGCATTTTATAATCCAGAGTGCATATCATATCCACCTCGTTATGAGTAAGTAAAGTAAACATCTCTGATGTCACCCCTGTTTTTATAACTATTTTTACATTAGAGTAATGCNNTACCAGCGATATTATCGGTACACCCATTGAGCTGCGAGTTTAAGTCTTCCGTTAAAAGTTGGATGTTCTGCGTATATTGTAGAAATACTACACCGTTGGCAGTAAGCTTAATTTTATGACCAATGCGGTCAAAAAGTAAATGGCCTAACTCTTTTTCTATATTAGAAATTTGTGTAGAGACAGCTGACTGTGAATAACCTAGCTCGGAAGCTGCTAGTGAAAAGCTTTTTAGTTCCGCAACCTTTATAAATGTTTGTATATTCTTAAAATCCATTTGCCCTCCAAATAATATCAAAAATATTGATGACATTATCTATAATATCAATTATGTTTATCCTGTGTATTATGATATAGTAATCCATGTAGAAATTCAATATCAGAATGACATAGAGGGAAAATTCATGAGACAAAAGAGGCAGGCAAAGTTAAATAGAAATGGAATATTTGGCAGCAAATGGGGTTTTATATTGGCGTGTGTTGGATCTGCAGTAGGATTGGGTAATATCTGGCTTTTTCCGTATAGACTGGGGCAATATGGAGGAGCAGCATTTTTAATTCCATATCTATTTTTTGTTTTTTTATTTGGTTATGTTGGTTTATCAGCAGAATTTGCAATAGGAAGGAAGGCCCAAACGGGTACGCTCGGAGCATATGAAGTTTGTTGGAATAAATCTAAGTATAAAAAAGTAGGAAAAGTATTAGGATGGATTCCGTTAATCGGCTCTCTTGGAATAGCAACAGGTTACGCAATTATAATAGGATGGGTGCTGAGATCTTTATTTGGTGCTGCAACAGGAGCTTTATTTGAAACTACAAGTGCGAATTATTTTTCACAGGCAACAGGAGATTTTGGTAGTGTTATATGGCATATTGCAATTCTGGGAATTACTGGCCTTATATTATTTACAGATTCCGTGGCTAGAATTGAGAAGGTTAGTAAGGTTTTGATGCCGGCATTTTACATACTCTTTGCTTTTTTAGCAGTACGGGTATTATTATTACCGGGTTCCGTAGAAGGATATAAATTTCTTTTTATTCCGAAGTGGGAGTCTCTATTGCATATTGAAACATGGATTATGGCAATGGGGCAAGCATTTTTTTCGTTGTCAATAACAGGATCCGGTATGATTGTCTATGGAGCTTATCTTGGGAAAAAAGAGGATATCGTGTATGCTTCCTTGCAAACTTCCATATATGATACGATTGCGGCCTTATTATCTGCACTCGTAATTATGCCGGCTGTGTTTTCATTTGGAATTGAACCAACTGCGGGACCTTCCCTTATGTTTTTGGTAATGCCCGATATTTTTAGAAGGATTGCATTTGGCCGGATCTTTGCATGTATCTTCTTTATCTCAGTGCTTGTAGCAGGAATTACTTCATTAATCAACATGTTTGAGGCTGTTATTGAAAGCTTGCAGCATAAATACAAGATTTCTAGAAATATAGCAGCACTAATAAGCATTTTAATCTCATTTTCTATAGGAGTATTTTTAGAGAATGAATTGAGTGTGGGCAAATTTATGGATTTCATTACAATTTTAGTAGTTCCGTTTGGTGCGGTATTTGGTGCAATATCTATTTATTATGTATTAGGAAAGAACAAGATTGAAGAAGAATTAAACTGCGGAAGAAAGAAAAAATTACCGATGCTGTATTCCGTAATAGCAAGATATGTATATGTTCCTATAACTATTTTGATTCTTATATTGGGCATTATTTACAAGGGTATAGGATAAGCAGAAAACGGTGAGTATCCAGAGGATGCATGGCAAGTACGGAACGTTTTCACATCTGAAAAAAGCTTTACATGAGGGCAAACTGTGATAGGCTTGTTATGCCGGAATGGCAAGCGCATGTATTATGCGCCTGCTTTTCCGGCATAAGCCATTTTCATCATAAGCCGCGGAGGCTCATGTCAAGCTTTTATTTCAAACCGTTCCTTATTTATTTATTTTGTTTTTTATTTATTTATTTTGTTTTATATTG
>DOWG01000031.1 GCA_003519685.1 Lachnospiraceae bacterium | reverse complement strand
GATGAACAAATTGTTGAAAATTTTAATTTTTATAATATCCCTATTCAAGCGGACAAATTTGAAATCATATCAATTCATATTAATAAATTGGATACACAGGTATCAAATAAACAACGTTTATTAAGCCTCATTGAAACAGTAATCCGAAGCGTTGAAAACACGTTGTGTGATTATAAAAATTGTGCTGTTTTTAGTGATTCTACATATAATATTAATGTATTGCTTGGATTTAACCAGGGGCAATCTATTATAGAACAAAATATAGAAGTTATTTGCCAGACTATTAGAGATAATTTGCTTTTTGAAATGAATTTACCTGTTACCATATTTTACAGCAGAAAATATGATGGATACCAGAATATTTATCGTTGTTATTATGAGACGAAGTATTTAATAAAATACACTCAGGGAATTATGGATATGGGAATCATATCCTATGACAATTTTATTTCTATTTCTATTCCAGTCTCTATTAATTTTGATGATATTCGATCAAAAACTTTAAAATATTTGAGAGCAAATGAGATAACATCACTTAGAGCATTTATATATGATACTATTTGTAAACCATTTGTTTCTTCTGCTTCTTCAAATTTTGAATATCTTAATATTATTAGTATCGATTTTATTATGACAGGAATTATGTTTCTGCAGGAAAATAAGACAGCAATCAGAGAAGTTTTTCATAAATATTTTAATCCAATTAATGAAATATCTGAAATAAGTAACCCAATTGAACGCTCAAATTTTATTATTCATTATTATGAAGATATTTTAAATTATATCAGTGCTAATAAAATATCTTCAGGAAAGAGCATGGTTAAAAAATGTATGGAGTTAGTGGAGCAAAACATATCTAATCCATCCTTATCTGTGAAATGGCTGGCATCACAATTATATATAAACGAGAATTATCTAAGCCGAGTATTTCATAAAGAAGCTGGTATCTTCTTAATTAAGTATATAAATAACCAAAGATTAATAAAAGCAAAGTATTATTTAGATCATGATTATAATAGTATGCAAGCCGTTTCACAGATGACAGGATTTTCAGACCCTTTATATTTTAGTAAATGCTTTAAGAAAAAATATGGTGTAGCACCTTCCAAGTATATTAAAATGGTAGATAAATGAATTCTTCCTCAATTATCTTAGCCTTTTATTCCGCCACCTGTTACACCAGCAATAATTCTTCTTGACGTCGAGTGCTTTTGTACCGATCCTCCCTAACGATATTTATTTACTACATCAACCATTGCTTCCCAATTCTTCTCCATATCGGACACTAATTTAAATTGTGTTCTTGTACGGTCTAAATTATGCTTTTCATGGTGTATTCTGAAATAAATATCCCCCTGCAGATAGTCTGTCAGGAAGCGGATACCGCATTCTAAGGTCATCATTTTAGCACCGACCGGCAACATGTCGATTTCTGCAGCTGTAAGACTTCCATTACAGCCTTCCAAGAAACCTCTTGTATATAGCTCATATAAAGATAAGTCAAAATTAACTTTCGTTAGGTCCGGTTCATCCTCTGCTCCTGTCGTCGCACCGAAGCGGATCGAATCACCAAAATCATTTACGGAGAAGCCCGGCATAATCGTGTCCAGATCAATTACGCAGATTGCCTTCCCTGTCACATTATCGATTATGATATTATTTAATTTGGTATCATTATGGGTCACCTTAAGCGGTAGCTTACCTTCTTTGTATAATTTCATTAATGTATATGTAAATTCTTCTCTTTCCATAACAAAAGCAATCTCGTCAGTAACCTCCTTTACCCGTCCTAACGTATCTTCTTGCACTGCTTTCTTTAATGTCTCCACGCGAACCGGAGTATTATGAAAATCAGGAATTGTCTCATGCAGGGTTTCCGCCGGATAATCCGCTAATAATTTTTGGAAACGACCGAATGCAATGGCACTTTGATAGAAATCATCCGACTTCTCTACCATATCGTAGCAGGATGCATCCTCAATAAACCGGTAAGCCCTCCAATAGGAGCCAATGCTGTCCTTATAAAATGTCTTTCCGTCTTTGGTTGGTATAATGTTCATTGTCTCGCGTTTCACATCACCCTTGTTTTGTAAAATTTTTCTTTTTAAAAATTCTGTAACACCTGCTACGTTTTCCATTAATTGTTCCGGGTGCTTAAAGGTATCATGGTTCATTCTCTGCAGGATATAACGGATAACAGAACCATCTTCAAGCCTGTGATGTGTCACAAAAGTATCATTAATATGACCACTTCCATAACGCTTATAATCTATAAAAGTTCCTTCAAATGCAATCTGCTCTATCGCTTCATTAATTTTGGTGCAATATTCTTCTCTTGTCATGCCTTTCTCTCCTGTCATTTAGCTATTAAAACTCCTCCGGATAAACACCCTGATTTTTCAATTCTGCAATTGCCCCCCCGGTATGAAGGTCCAGGTTTTTCTTTCTTCGGCATACCTTGCTCCATCCTCACATTTCTCAATCCTGGTTCTCTCATGAATCTCCTTAAGATAACCTTCCTTTGTAATCTCACATACCCCTCTGGCTACAGATCCATGCTCCGTCAGCGTATTTTCTAAAATATAACCTGCCATGGCATATCGGTATTTTTTATCCTCCTGTGTGGAGACTAAGAAATGATAAATTGCCGCAAATGCATGGACTCCATAATAATCATCTGCATTTATAACCGCAAAGGGTGCCTCTATCACGCCAAAACAGCTTAAGATTGCATGGCCGGTACCCCCCAGGGCTTATCTCTGCCTTCCGGGACTTGGAACCCCTCCGGAATATTCTCTAATTACTGGTCTACGTAGGTTACCTTCTCCTTACTGATCCGGTTTCCGATTACTTTTTTAAATTCTTCTTCCATCTCCTTTTTAATAATAAAAACAATATTTTTAAATCCCGCTTTCCTTGCATCGTAGATTGAAAAATCAATGATCAGATTCCCTCTGTCATCTACCGGATCAATTTGCTTTAATCCTCCGTATCTGCTGCCCATACCGGCAGCCATAATGACTAATACCGGATCTTTCATATGAATTACCATGCCTTTCATAAACTTTCCTAATCCTTATCCTGTTCCATCCTGAAATCAATTCTTAACGGAATTGGATAAAGCCTTTTTATTTCTTTCATTGTGCTGTTGCTGCCCTCCGGTTTTTTCTCTTCTAATCTTAAATGATATTCAAACCATAGATCAGAAATTAATGTTTCCCCTTCCTTGACATACACATATTTCTTCTCAAAGGCTCCTTTTACAAAATCCAATTTGTCTATCTTCACTGCTGCAGCCACTGCCACTAGATACAGCCGCTCATCTTCCTTCATCCAGTCCGGAAGCTTCTGATACCGGATCCATATCTGCTCATATTCATTCATAGAAAGTAAATATCTAAAATACTGCGTAGAAGCGGCCACCAGAGCGTCGCCAGTGAATAAATCCAGCGCTTTTTTACTGTATGTTTCAAAGGCTTCCCTATCCTTCTGTTGCTTGGCTAATAGAGCAAGATTATAGTAAGCAAGGGGATTCGGAGACATCGTAATAGAGTCCTTTGCCATCGTATCGCTTTCCTGATAATTGCCCTGCTCCATCTCTATTACACTAAGCTGCAGACAGGTTAACCAATTCCTCCCGTTTGGATGCTTCAGACTTGACCTTAACAGTTTTGTCCAGGGCTCCTGTATCATATAAGCTTCCGGTAGGATCTCCGCCTTTGTTTCCGGCATATAACCATAATCCAATAAATGTAACCAGGGAGCCTGTGCTCCAGTCAGACTGCAGGGCGGAAAACAAAATCCTGCGGGAATCGCTTTCTCCCCTTGCTTCTTTCTCCGGCAAACCTCCAAAGCACCAAAGCCGCTGCCAAAGCTGACGATATTAACGGGTGTTTCATCACGGTATTGGCTTAATTCCTTTAACTGTTCCTTGATATAACCTTCTGTTATTGTTTCGTTGATGCGCTGATACAGCTTTTCCTTCGCCTTATGCCAATCCTTATCATAAAATCCTGCGGTATCCAGACCGATACCGCCAAAACACTGTACAAACTCAAGGGTTGAATTGGCATCCAGAATCATTCCATGCAGCTGTGTCGGAGCCAGTCCTCCCTGAATTTCAATATAATCTCCCTGACCTTCCTCGGATAGATAATCCTTCCACCTCTGGCCACCCTTATGGCTTCCCCAGCAGAACATCTTGCGATACCGAAGCAAATTGGAGGACCGCTCGAAAAACATCCAATCATCCGGATAAACAACCGCTTCCCAGGGTGCTTTCTCTTCTATTGGAGTTTGAAAAAAATACTCATTGGAATTAGAAAAATCAGCCGGATAGGAAGCATCCTTCTCTGGCATGATTGGCAAATACGGCATCTTTCCTTTCCCGAATTCCCGCGTCTTCATATCCATATAGATGACTTCCTCTGCTCCTGAGAAGATTCTGGCTTTCCTTGTTTCTTTCACTGCAACATTGCTCCAATAATATATAGAAGTCACAGTATCCTGATCATTTACAATTCT
>DOWG01000030.1:2583-3599 GCA_003519685.1 Lachnospiraceae bacterium | reverse complement strand
CCTAATACCTGCTGTTGCTAACATGCCTGCTATATCACCCCGATAAACAAGACAAACTTGTAAACCATTTTGCCTTATCTTGAAATAATGTGGATATATCAGCGAAATATTATTTCTTATTGTGAAATATTTAACTGATTTTTTCTATGTATATGAAATAATATTTCATATTTTCTTCATTATATCATATTGCTATGATATTACAATGCTCTTTTTTAAAAAAACTAGGATAAACGAATCAATTTCCAACCAAATATATAGTGATCTATTCACCTTTGTAATTATGCTTGTAGCTATTATAACCCTTGTCAGAGATGACAAACACAAAAAATAGCCGCCCTGCTCCTCGGTAAAGGTTAGGGCGACTACTTTGTTAGTAAACTAATTTTTCGCCGAGACGGATAGGTGCGATCTATCCTCCGGCTGTCTTGTTAAGTATATTACGGTTGCTAAATCCGTTTCATTTTTATTCTTTGGGGAACACCCAAACAGAATCCATGTGGTCAGCAGAAGTATAAGGAAATAAAAGAAGTTCTTTTTCATTGTACTTCATTCTAATTTGCATTCGGCCAATCGGTCCATGTTGTTTCTTTCGTACAACCAACTGCAATGGTTACCATAATAGCTATTATTAAATGCATGATAATAATTTTTTATTATTCATAATTTGCCTCCCATTATTAATGTTTACAAATCCAACCAATAATTCTTTTTCTATAAAAGAGAACGATGTACATCATTTTCCTAAATTCATATCAATTGGTTATAAAAAGTTTTGGGATAAGCTTTTTATTCGATCCATCACTAAAAAGCACAATATCATTTTACAATCTCTTCGTTGCGATCACCTTCCGTATCTCATTGATGTTCTCCAGGTATTCGTTTTTTCTTTTCAATGCAACGCTCATATAGAGCCAATCCGTTATCATCAAAGTAGATAGTCTGGATTCCATCGCTTCCGAGCGAAACATATATTCTTCCCCATAAGAGATAAAGCTGATATCCGAATAGCTTGC
>DOWG01000030.1:2065-2448 GCA_003519685.1 Lachnospiraceae bacterium | reverse complement strand
CCTCCCATACCAAAGAACATAATCTTTGACGCATTTAGAAGAAGCTCGGCCGCTTCGTCAAGCAGCTCGGCCGGATTTAATTTTAACGTTTTTTCCATACTGGCGACGTTTGCCCGGTATATTTTATTCATGATCATGTAAGAATCATCATTTTCGTTAATACTCTCATGAAGATTCTCGATGGGTTTTATGATAGAGCCGGCTAAATTGATTTTAAGATCCTGATATCCTTTATAGCCAAGCGAATTGCATAGGCGAAAGATGGTTGCTTCACTGACTTGGCAGCTTTCCGCTAATTCTTTAATAGAAAAATGAACGATATCTCTTGGGTGGTCCAAGATATATTTTGCAGCTTTTTTCTCCGCTTTGTTCAATTCATTATA
>DOWG01000030.1:783-2032 GCA_003519685.1 Lachnospiraceae bacterium | reverse complement strand
TAAAATTTCTCGTATATGGTAAGTATACTATAAGCAATTCCAAATGGAAAGAATTTTTCTGTTTTATGCAGCAAATGATAGATTTTATTCTTCCTCTGCATATACATTATAAATACGAAAAAACCCGCTGCAAAAACTTGCAGCGGGTGTATAAAACTTAATCAAAATATACTGTTTTTCCGGTTCTTCCGGATTCATAGATTGCTTCCAATATCCTGGTAACCACGAGTGCCTGCTCCGGTTTTACAACCAGCTCGGTTCCTTTCGTGATTGCATTATAGAATACTCTCTGCTCAATATCGGTATCCTGCTCGGCCTCTCCTTCAAAGAAAGCAACTCCGCCGGAGTTCAGATCCGGTTTCTCCACGCATTGCTTATTATACTGTACACGGTTGATACGCAGACCATCCTTCATATCGGCACCTGCCTTTGTTCCACAGAGACTAGTCTTTGCTTCATCCACATCCAGCGTATTCAATGCCCAGGAAGATTCCAGATTGATGGTTGCTCCATTCTTCATCTTAATAAATCCGAAGGCGGAATCTTCCACCGTGAACACGGAAGGATCCCATTCGCCAAAGGCATTGCCCTGCTCCTTCTGATCCGCTAATTTACGATATACGGAACCGGTAACAGATTCCGGCTCATAGTTATCCATCATCCAAAGGGTTAAGTCTAAGGCATGGGTTCCGATATCGATTAATGGTCCGCCGCCCTGCTCTTCTTCATTTAGGAACACACCCCAGGTAGGTACCGCACGTCTTCTTATAGCATGCGCTTTTGCATAATAGATTTCGCCAAGATCTCCGTTTACACATGCCCGTTTTAAGTATCTGGAGTCTGCACGGTAACGGTTCTGATAACCGATCGTTAATAGCTTGCCGGTTTCTTTTGCCGTTTCTACCATCCGCTTTGCATCTGCATAGGTTTTCGCCATCGGCTTTTCACACATTACGTTCTTTCCGGCTTTCATTGCTGCAATTGATATCTCCGCATGAGATCTATTTGGTGTCAGTACATATACCGCATCCAGTTCTTCTTTTACCAGCTCATGATAATCCGTGTAAATTCTTGCATCTTCCGTTCCGTATTCTTTCTTTGCTTTCTCTGCTCTTTCCTTTATGAGATCGCAGAAAGCAACAATTTCAAAATTTCCGTTTCTTTTGATTGCCGGAAGATGTTTGCCGTTTGCGATACCACCGCAGCCGACAATTCCTACTTTTAATTTTTCCATACTTTTTACCTCTTT
>DOWG01000030.1:0-734 GCA_003519685.1 Lachnospiraceae bacterium | reverse complement strand
TGTGCGGTCATTTCCCAGTCATCATGGTAGATCGGGTCATGATATCCTTCAATACAGATATCTCCCTCATAACCGCCCATATGAAGAATGGAAATGATATCTCTCCAGTTGTTATCGCCAAATCCCGGNNTGGATATGTACGATCTTCTTCATCCACTGCTTTAGCTGCGGCAAGGGATCGATCAGCTGTACCATCTGATGCGTAGGCTCCCATTCCAGACCGAGATTCTCAGCCGGTACTTCATTAAACATCATTTCCCACGCTCTTGGGTTAAATCCTATATTGCAGGTCGCATGATTCCAGGTTCCGCCCATCGGACAGTTTTCAATACCGATTTTAATATGATTGGCTTCGGCTTTCTTGGCCAAATCACCAAATACTCTGCCGAATACCGGAATGGATTCCTCTACCTTTTTCCCTTCCAAAGCACCTGCAAAAGTACTGACAACAGATGCTCCGAACTGCGGTGCCGTAGCGATGCAGTATTCCAGATCCTTTTTATGATCTTCGTATTGAAGCGGATTACAGTAGAATCCCAGGGTGGTTACTTCTACTCCGGAATCACCGATGATCTCCTTCGTCTTCTTTGCCAGCTCCGCCAGATCCACACCTTCCAATGACATATGAAAATTGATGGATATTGTTTCAAAGCCTGCCTTAATGATATGGGGCAGCATAGCTTCTACCATAGTCCCCGGAATACATGTTCCGATTTTAATCTGTCTCATTTATA
>DOWG01000153.1 GCA_003519685.1 Lachnospiraceae bacterium | reverse complement strand
ATTCCGTTTTTATTATATCATAATAGAATCTATGACTGAATAGACTTTCGTTAAATACCTCTATGTAATTTGTAGCTCTATTGCTATTAATTACATGATTTCCTGTATGGTTTTGACTTCTTACCATAAAAACTTCCATTCCTTCCAAAAACGCATATTTATTCTTTTATAAAAATTTTTAAAGCGACAAGAATAAGTAAAGCAAATTATTACGAGCCTTGCTTAACTGAGCAAGAATACCGAAATATTGAAACAAAGCAATTTATAGAGGATGTTCATAAAGGTTCCGTATTGAGCTTTATATCAGCGCTGTGTGATAACAGCGACCTGACAAAAGAGGATTTTGAGAAACTTATGAGACACCTTGAAAAGTAGGAGAAATACCAGCAAATACTGCTGCTATTGGTCAGGTTCTTAGTGTTGAGGAAAACAGCGGTTTGAAGGTCTACATCGAAAAATTAACGGAAGAAGAGATCGCTAAAAAGGCCGTAAATCTGCAAAAATAGACTTACGGCCTGCTCTCTATCTGTTTGCTAATCTGACATAATTCTCGTAACGTTCCTTAGCATTCTTCTCCGCCTGTAGGTAGAGCTCCTCTGACTCTTCTGGGAATACCTTTGCTAAAGAGCTGTAACGCACCTGTCCTAAGATAAAATCGCGGAAGCTTTCCGTCGGTTCCTTGGAGTCAAGCGTGAAAGGATTCTTGCCCTCCTCCTTCAGATCCGGATTATAGCGGTACAGATGCCAGTAGCCGGATTGAACCGCTTTCTTAATGGTTGCCATACTGCGGCCCATGCCCTCCCGGATACCGTGGTTAATACAAGGCGAATAGGCGATGACAATCGACGGCCCGTGATGTGCTTCTGCCTCGCGGAATGCCTTCACAAGCTGTGAATTATCGGCATGAATACCAACCTGTGCCACATAGACATTCCCGTAGGTCATCATCATTCTGCCAAGATCCTTCTTCCCCTGCTTCTTACCGGAAGCGGCGAATTTGGCAATAGCAGCGGTCGGCGTGGATTTGGAAGCCTGTCCGCCGGTATTGGAATACACCTCGGTATCAAATACCAATACATTGACATCCTCCCCGGAAGCCATCACATGATCCAGACCGCCGTAGCCGATATCGTATGCCCATCCGTCACCGCCGACCAACCAGACGGAGCGTTTCGTCAGATAATCCTTCTTCTCCTTAATATCCTTTACGATATTGGCCAGCTCTACATCCGTGGAGGAAAAGTCATCCAGTACATCAAGAAGCTTCTTCCCTGCTTCCCCAGACGCCTTCCCGTCTTCTTTATAATGAAGCCAGTCATGGCAGGCTTCCTTTATCTTCTCTTCCACATTCGAATCAATTAGCAGGCGCATATCATCTTCCAGTTTATTTCTCATTTGCTTTACCGCCAAATACATACCATAACCGAATTCTGCGTTATCCTCGAATAAGGAATTTGCCCAGGAAGGACCCTGTCCGTTCCGGTTGATGGTGTATGCCGTACTCGGAGCAGAGCCTGCCCAGATGGATGAGCATCCGGTCGCATTGGCAATCATCATCCGTTCCCCGAAAAGCTGCGTTAAGAGGCGGATGTACGGTGTTTCACCGCATCCGGCACAAGCTCCGGAGAATTCCAGAAGAGGCGCCTTAAACTGGGTATCCTTAAAGGTAGGACCATAGTTTACATTTTCCTTGAAGCGAACCTCCTCCACTGCAAATTTCCAGTTCGGAACTTCTTTCTCCAGCTGTGTATCAATCGGCTGCATGATCAGAGCTTTTCCCTTCGCCGGGCAAATATCCGCACAGTTACCGCATCCGGTACAATCGAGCGGACTGATTTGAATCTTAAAATGCAGACCCTCAAAGGCCCGCCCCGTGGCTTTCTTTGTCACGAAGGTTTCCGGAGCCTTTAAAAGCTCTTCCTCATCGAGCAGGAAGGGACGGATCACCGCATGCGGACAGATATAAGCACATTGGTTACATTGGATACAGCGTTCTTCGATCCATTCCGGCACATTAACTGCAATCCCGCGTTTTTCATAAGCGGTAATTCCCGACGGGAAGGTTCCGTCCTCGATTCCGGAAAATGCACTAACCGGTAAATCGCCTCCCTTTAACTCTGTCATCGGGCGCATGATGTTACGGATAAATTCCGGTTCCTTACTACTTTCTTCGACCTCTTCCTCATCCTTTAAGTTCTTCCAGCTGTCGGGAACCTTGACCTCATGAATTCGCTCAATCCCTTGATCTACGGCATCGTGATTCATCTTCACTATCTTTTCACCCTTCTTGCCGTACATCTTATTAATCGCAGCCTTTAATTCTTTAATCGCAACATCTACCGGAATGATATTCGTCAACTTAAAGAAGGCTCCCTGCATTACCATATTGATACGGTTGCCGAGTCCGATTTCCTCTGCGATCTGGATAGCATTAACGGTATAGAAATGGACATGCTTCTCGGCGATCCGCCTTTTCAGTGCATTCGGAAGATTGGTTTCCAACTCTTCGTCGCTCCACTGCGTATTAAGTGCGAAGATTCCGCCGTCCTTAATACTTTCCAGCAAATGATACTTATGCACATAGGATTGGTTGTGGCAGGCAATATAGTCTGCGTGATTTACCAGATACGTTGATTTGATCGGTTCCCTTCCAAAACGGAGATGGGACACGGTAAGACCGCCCGATTTTTTAGAGTCATAATCAAAATAAGCCTGTACCTTTAGATCCGAATTGTTGCCGATAATCTTGATTGCCTGCTTGTTGGCACCTACCGTACCATCGGAACCAAGTCCCCATAACTGGCATGCCTTCGTTCCCTCCGGCTCTACATTCAGATCCTTCTGTATCTCGAGGGAGGTATTGGTGACGTCATCATGGATTCCGATCGTAAAGGAATTTTTCGGGTGCTCCTGCTTCAGATTATCATATACCGCAGCAATCTGTGCCGGCGTAGTATCCTTGGAAGCCAGACCATACCGTCCTCCGACGATGACCGGTGGGTTCTCCGTTCCTAAGAAACTTGTACAGACATCAACATATAAGGGTTCACCGGCGGATCCCGGTTCCTTTGTACGATCCAGTACCGCAATCCGCTTCACGGTATCGGGAACTAATTTTAATAAATGCTTTGTGGAAAACGGACGATATAGGTGCACTTTAATCAGACCGTACTTTTCTCCTTGGCTATTATAGTAATCAACGGTCTGCTCGATTGCCTGCGTTACAGAGCCCATCGCAATAATCAGATACTCCGCATCCTCCGCTCCGTAATAATCAAACAAACCATAGCTTCTGCCGGTGTACTTCTCCATTTTCCCGAAGTACTCTTCTACTACCGGAATAATATTGGTATAGAAGGGATTCGCCGCTTCTCTTCCCTGAAAATAAATATCGGAATTTTGCGCCGTTCCGCGAATGACCGGATGATTCGGTGTCAATGCATTTTCCCGGAAGCGTTTCACCGAATCCATATCCAGCATTTCCGCATAATCACGATATTCCAGTACTTCAATCTTCTGTACCTCATGGGATGTACGAAAACCATCAAAGAAATGCAGGAACGGAAGCCTTCCTTTGACCGCGGCAAGATGCGCTACGGGAGCAAGATCCGCTACCTCCTGAACCGATCCGGCACATAGCATGGCATAACCGGTCTGCCTGGTTGCCATTACATCCTGGTGGTCGCCGAAGATACTGAGTGCATGGGTAGCTAACGCTCTGGCACTTACATGGATCACACCGGGCAGCTGCTCGCCCGCTGTCTTATACATATTCGGAATCATGAGCAGTAAGCCCTGGGAAGCGGTAAAGGTCGTCGTCAATGCTCCTCCCTGCAGGGAACCGTGGAATGCACCGGAAGCACCTGCCTCGGATTGCATTTCTACGACATTTACCACCTGACCAAAGATATTTTTTCTTCCATTGGCAGCCCATTCATCAACTACCTCTGCCATCGTGGAGGATGGTGTGATGGGATAGATTGCAGCTACATCCGTAAAGGCATAGGCAGCATAGGCCGCTGCGGTATTCCCATCTACCGTCATTTGCACTTTTGCCATATTTCATCTCTCCTTCTACAGTTTACTTCCGTTATCTACCCAATCCTTCGCGTCCATGACATTCTCTATGGAAGGCTTATTCACCCTATCTATCTTATAGTTTTGTTCTGCATTCTGCCATGCTGCAGCCCCTTCGCAATTCGTAGGATCGGTTGCTTTTAACCGCTTGTTATTTCTGCCTTGAAAATTATCCAACTTCTTCATTGCCATATCCATCACCATTCCTTTCTTCAAAGCCTGCCAATTTGGTTGCAGGCACACCGCCTTTTTTCCCATAATAAAATGAATTACATCTGTTTCTCTTTGGTATCCTTCTGCTATGGTACATTGTTACCTTTTTTCAGTATAACTATTACGTTTTACTGAAAATATTCAGTAAAAATAAGACTGCAAATTCCAAAGACTTTTGCACCATAAAACGGGCTGCCAAATAAAGCAGCCCGTTTCTATTCGTTTCTATGCATGACAAGCAAATTTCCTTGCCAATTTATCTAGGATACTTCTCCTCTTCCTCATTTTCTTTGCAGGGTTTTTTGCATTCCGGTTTATAATAGAATACCTTTATAACATAATCCTTATCTGCTTCTACGCCAAATAGGAACTGTCCGCATTTGTCTGTAAAGGTAAAGGTAATCGGCTTTAATTCGCATTTGTTCTCATAGCAATCTTTCCAGTCCTTCTTTTCAAACAATTTAACAACTGCTCCTTCTACCGGTTTTCCATTCGGGAACTTAACCACGCCGTGGATTGCAGCCCTTCTCTCCTCGTCTAAAACAAAGCAAAGATCAATTTCTTCATTAGGTTTGATACGGTCGCAACCAACAAGATCTATTTTTTCTAATTTCCAGCCCATTCATACACCTCCTTTTTCTTGTATTCCGGAGGGAGATCATTTAAAACTTTCTTTTGATCGCCTTCCAATACTATAATATTCGTTTTGTCGAATTTTGTTACTTGTAAAGAGATGTGATAAATGAAGTAGATGCTATAAATTTTAGATGGATTATTTGATAGGAATAGGACCTTATATATATTCATTTG
>DOWG01000088.1 GCA_003519685.1 Lachnospiraceae bacterium | reverse complement strand
CCGCCGCCACCGCCGACAAGAGCTGCTATTTGCTTGATCAGATTACCGGCATGAGCACCCTTCTTCATCGCACCGTCCGTTGCCATGGAAAGCAGGCTCACCTTATCCGGAGCCGACTCGGATGCCAGTACGATAACGCCCTCGCCCAGCTTTTCTTTCAACTGATCTCCCAGATTACGAAGTCCGTTCATATCGAGCTCCGGAACCTTCGCGGAAAGTAATTTTACTCCCTTCACGTCAATAACCTGATCCATAACATCACCGAGAGAACTCTTCGCCAATTTGCTCTTTAAGCTCTCATTTTCCGATTTCAATGCCTTGATCTCTTCCAGATAGCTTTCGATTTTTAAGGTCAGGGAATCCGGATCTGCCTTTGCTGCCACAGCCGCATCATGAAGATCTTTTTCCAACTTCTTATAATGATCAAATACCGCATTCCCGGTTAACGCTTCGATTCTTCGTACCCCGGCTGCAATACCGGTCTCGGATAATATTTTAAACGCAGCAATCGCGCCGGTATGAGCAACATGGGTACCGCCGCAGAGCTCTTTGCTGTAATCGCCCATGGTTACGACCCGGACATTCTGGGAGTATTTTTCGCCAAACAGCGCCATTGCTCCCTCTTTCTTCGCATCCTCAAGGTTCATGACCTTTGTAACCACCGGAAGATCCGCTGCGATCTGCTCATTTACCATCGCTTCTACTTTACTGATTTCCTCCGGAGTCAATGCGGAAAAATGGGTAAAGTCAAAGCGAAGACGGTCTTCATTTACATAGGAGCCTGCCTGTTCCACATGGCTGCCAAGTACCGTTCTTAATGCTTTCTGCAGCAAGTGCGTAGCGCTGTGATTCTTTGCCGTATTCGCTCTCTGCTTTTCATTTACCCCTAAGGTAACCGTATCCTTTACACGGAAAATGCCCTTTGTTACCGTACCGACATGGCCGATCTTACCGCCCGGAAGCTTTATGGTATCTTCTACTTCAAATTCCGCATCGCCGGTTCTGATTATGCCTGTGTCGGCCGTCTGACCGCCGCTCGTTGCATAGAACGGTGTTTCCTTCACCAGGATGGTTCCCTTCTGCCCTGCAATGAGTTCCTCCGTCAGCTCGGTTTCCGAGGTTAATACGGTGATTACCGAATCGCAGGACAGATGCTCATAGCCGACAAACAAAGAAGTAATTGCCGGATCAATCTGCTGATATACGGTTTCCTCAGCACCCATATAATTGGTGGTATCGCGGGCATTTCTTGCGGTAGCTCTCTGTACCTCCATCGCCTCCTGGAAGCCATTTTCGTCTACCCGAAAGCCTTTTTCCTCCAGAATCTCCCTTGTCAGATCAATCGGGAAGCCGTAGGTATCATAGAGCTTAAATGCATCGTCACCGGTAAGAATCTTCTCGTTCTTTTCCTCCATCTCCTGCTCCAGTTCAGCCAGAATAGAGAGACCCTGATCAATGGTTTTATTAAACTTATCTTCTTCTATGGCAAGGAGCTTTAAGATATATTCCCTCTTATCCTTCAGCTCCGGATAGCCATCCTTACATTCTTCAATCACGGTCTTTGCTAATTCTGCAAGGAAGCTTCCCTTGATTCCAAGCAGCCTTCCATGTCTCGCCGCACGGCGCAGTAATCTGCGGAATACATAGCCTCTGCCTTCGTTGGAAGGGATAATGCCATCGGAGGCCATAAAGGTAACGGAACGGATATGGTCCGTGATGAGTCGGATGGATACATCTGTCTTCGGATCCGTCTGATAGGTAACCTGAGCCAGCTTGCATACCTTATCCCGAATCACTTTAAAGGTATCGATATCAAAGATAGAGTCCACATTCTGAACAATGGTAGCAAGACGTTCCAGTCCCATACCGGTATCGATATTCTTCTGCTCCAGTTCGGAATAATTACCGTTTCCATCTCCGTTAAACTGTGTAAATACATTATTCCACACTTCAATATAACGATCACATTCGCATCCTACATGGCAATCCGGTTTTCCGCAGCCATATTTTTCTCCGCGATCATAATAAATCTCCGAGCAAGGGCCGCAGGGACCGGCTCCATGCTCCCAGAAGTTATCCTCTTTTCCCAAACGGTAGATACGGTCCGCAGGTATGCCGATTTTCTTATTCCAGATTTCAAATGCTTCGTCATCCTCCAGATAGATGGAAGGATAGAGACGGTTCTTATCCAGTCCGATCACTTCGGTTAAAAACTCCCAGGACCATGCAATCGCTTCCTGTTTAAAATAATCTCCAAAGGAGAAATTGCCAAGCATTTCAAAGAAGGTAGCATGCCTTGCGGTTTTTCCGACATTCTCAATATCCCCGGTACGAATACATTTCTGACAGGTCGTTACACGCTTTCTCGGCGGTATCTCCTGGCCGGTGAAATACGGCTTTAACGGTGCCATTCCTGAATTAATTAATAATAAGCTGTTATCATTATGGGGTATTAACGAAAAACTTTTTAATACCAAATGTCCTTTACTTTCGAAGAACTCCAGAAACATTTTTCTAAGTTCATTTACTCCATAAGTCTGCACTTTCTTTTGCCTCCATTATTTCCAAGTTTATTCTTTCTTCGTTATTTTCTATGGGCTAGTTCATTGGTGATATCGCTCCAGTCAAGACCGCGTTCCGCCATCAATACCATCAAGTGATACAGATAATCCGCTATTTCATACCGCAGCTCTTCCGTTCCGGGATTTTTTGCCGCAATTGTTATCTCCGTAGCTTCTTCCCCGCATTTTTTCAGTATTTTATCGATTCCTTTGTCAAACAGATAGTTGGTATAGGAGCCTTCCCTGGGATTTTTTCTGCGGTCTGCAATCCTATCATAGACCTCCTGAAATACGTGAATCGGATCATAATTATGATATTCCTTCTTAACGAGTTCCGTAAAAAAGCAGCTCGGATTCCCGGTATGACACGCCGGTCCAATCTGCTGTACCTTAGCAAGGATGGTATCTTTATCACAATCAATGATCAGCTCCTTGACGTATTGGTAATGTCCCGAGGTTTCACCTTTTAGCCAAAGCGCCTGGCGGCTTCTTGAATAATATGTCATTTTCCCGCCAGCAATAGTCTTATTATAAGCCTCTTCATTCATATACGCAAGCATTAAAACTTCTTCCGATTTGTAATCCTGTACAATAACCGGAAGGAGTCCATCGGCATCTAATTTAAATTCCGAAAATGGTATTTTGCTTTCAAAAGTATTTACCGGAATGCCATTCTCCTTTAAAGCCAATTTTACTTTCATAATATCCTTGTTTTCAAAGAAATTGGTTGCTATGCCCGTTACCTTGGAAATCTTCATCAGACAAACGATATCATTACGAACCAGACTGTCCCGAATAATAAATTCGATCGGCGAAGCCTCAAGCATCTCAATTGTATGCGGAGACAGTTCGACATGCTTTAACAGTATCTTTCCGACACCGGCCGCTTTCAAGGAGGCTAAAAGGGCATTTCCATCCGATTTGGAGATATCGGCATCCATGCATTCCTTTCTATCCAGCTCCACTATAATCTTATCGGATCCAAACCGGTCGATTGCTTCCTTCAGTACCGTCTTCTCATCAAGAGCAGAATATTTTATCAATACGGAGGAGGCTCCGGTATAGAATGCTTTCTTCACATCCTCCAGACGTTTCACATACATACCGATGATGTAGGGAAGATCAATTTTATCTGCCAGCTTTTTTACAAGAGATAAGAATTCCTCCCTGGATCTTTCATCCTTCGCATAATGATACAGGAGCAGTTCATCCGCTCCCCCATAGGAATATTGCTCCGCTAATTTTATAACGTTCCCCGGTACTTCCCCTTCTGCATTTATGCAGGGAATTATTTTTTCGTATTCCATCGAATCCTTACCTCCTGCCCTTTCCTGCTATTCTTTGCTATAGGTGCCAAAGCCTTCTTAACGAATTGATGAAGTTAATTAAGATTTAAGGGTCATAAGTCACATAAAAACCATGAACATGAATAGGATCGCATATATATATTCATATCAAAATCTTAAAATGACTTATGCCACTTAATCATTCCGTTGTTTCAAACATTTCCACGGCTGTTTTTAAGTCAATTCTGTTTTCATACAGAGCTTTCCCGATAATCGCACCATATACACCGGCCTCCTCAAGCATTTCGAGGTCCTTTAAGGAAGCAATCCCGCCCGAGGCAATAATACGAAGTCCGGTTAATTCCGCCATTTCCCTGGTATGCTGGATATTCGGTCCCTGCAGCATTCCATCCTTGGAGATATCCGTATATATGACCGTCTGAATTCCGTAATTTTTCATCTCCTGTGCCAAAGTTACCGCATGATAGCTGCTTACCTTCTCCCAGCCTTCAATTGCAACCATGCCGTCCTTCGCATCAATTCCTATGACGATACGATCTGCACCGAAGATGGAAACAGCCTCCTTCACAAACCCAGGATCTTTCACTGCCTTGGTACCGATAATTACCCGGTCGATTCCCAAAGAGAGTTTATTGTCAATTTCTTTGATGGTCCGTATACCGCCGCCGACCTGAATCGGTAGATGTATCTCAGCAACAATGCTCTTGATCACTTCATCATTTACCGAGTATCCGACCAGAGCACCGTCAAGATCAACAATATGGATATAGGAGGCACCATTGTCTTCCCACTGCTTTGCCACATTTAACGGTGTATTCGAGTAGACATGGGGATCCTCAAAATTCCCCTGCCGCAATCTGACACACTGTCCATTTTTGATATCAATTGCAGGAAATATTCTCATTTTAACCAAGCCTTTCTTAATCGCATGTCTGCAAGTTAAATTGACTGTCATCTATATAAATTCAATCCATCGTTCCTTTGGTTGAGAGAACTCCCTGAACTCTCTCATCGACTCTGCACGCAGCGTCCAGCGCTTTGGCAAATGCCTTAAATGTCGCCTCCATGATATGATGGTTATTTACTCCGCTGATTTTTCTGATATGTAGATTCATCCCTGCGGAATAAGAAATTGCATAGAAAAACTCCTTTACAAGCTCGGTATCCATTGATCCGATTCTATCTACGGTATATTCCCCGTCAAATACAAGATAAGGACGGCCGGATAGGTCAATGGCGCAAAGGACAAGGGTCTCATCCATGGGCAGAAGGAAGGAACCGTAGCGGGAGATCCCCTGCTTGTCCCCTAATGCGCTTTTGATTGCCTGCCCGAGGACAATACCGGTATCCTCCACGGTATGATGGGAATCCACATCCAGATCCCCCTTCACTGATAATTTCATGTCAAAAAAGCCATGTCTGCAAAAGCTGTCCAGCATATGATCAAAGAAACCAATCCCCGTTTCGATCTGGGATTTACCGGTCCCGTCCAGGGTAAACTCTAAAGCAATCTCTGTTTCCTTCGTCTTGCGCTTCATCACCGCGCTCCTAGTGTTCACAGGCACCCTCCTTCCGTTAATTAGAATTTATCTATACCATTTCCTGATATCAATTATACACAAAAAGTGGAACAAATGTCAAAATTTTTCTTCAAAGGTTACCGTTCACACCCACCATGTACACCATGTTACGATTTCGTCAAATGTATCCGAATCGGAGACGCTTTCGCTTAAGTTGCAGTACGTAACGGTACA
>DOWG01000176.1 GCA_003519685.1 Lachnospiraceae bacterium | reverse complement strand
AAGCGAAAGCGTCCCCGAATCGGATACTTTTGTCAAAATCATAACATAGTATACATGTCGGGTGTGAATAGTAACGACGAATCCATTGGCTACCGCTCCGCTTTAATCTGGTTGGAGATACTAAGTACGATCCCCATTTCAAACAGGATTACCATCATGGAACTTCCTCCATAGCTGATAAACGGTAACGGAATACCGGTGGAGGGAATCGTATTGGTTACTACCGCAATATTAATTAAAACCTGCACTGCGATATGTGTCAATACGCCGGTCGCAATCAGGCCGCCGTAGAGATCGGGAGCATTTATAGCAATGATAAAAATACGCCAAACAAGTAAAACAAATAGCAGGATTAGGGCAAATGCACCGAAGAGGCCAAGCTCCTCACAGATAACGGAGAAGATCATGTCATTATGGGACTCCGGAATGAAACCCAATTTTTGCATACTCTCTCCCAATCCTTTTCCAAATACGCCGCCGGATGCGATGGCATACAGTCCCTGCAATATCTGATAGCCCTTCGGATGTGTTTCGACGTTCAGCCATACGTTGATACGCTCGAAACGGTAGGGAACAAAACGCACCAGCAAGGCTCCGGCTCCCACCAGCAGCAATCCGGAGAAGATAAAATAACCTTTCTTTTTACTGGCAACGAAACAAATTGCTACCATAATCACGCCGACAACCAGCGCCGTCGAAAAGTTTTCAATAACAATAAGCGCAAGCAAAGGGGCAATGAGAAATACGACTCTTAGAAAACCAGTGAATTTGTCCAGCCTTCTCGGTGCAAGCTGTACTATGTAGGCAGTAAACAGGATTACCGCGACTTTTGTCAGCTCGGAAGGCTGAAATCTAAACGATCCGATGCTGATCCATCTTTTTGCACCATTAATTACGTCTCCGAAGATAAGTACATAAACTTGTAATCCGATGCAAAGGAAATATAGAACCGTTACCGGCTTTATCTTAATAATGGGCAAATTCTTAATATAGATACGATAATCTATCTTGGAAGCGAACAGCATGATTAGTATTCCGGCTCCTGAAAACAGCGCCTGCCTTTCGAGATAATGGGTTGCGTTTCCATACAATCTCTGTGCATTATAAGAGCTCGTACTGTAAATCATGACTAAGCCAAAACACACCAGAAAGAGTGTCAGAAACAACAGACTATAGTCATAATAGCTATGCATTTTTCTTTTATTCATTTCTCCTGCTGTCCTGCTCATATATTAACACTCCTGACTAATCAAGCATTTCCCTGACATACTCCTTAAATAATCTGCCTCGTTGTTCATAATTGTCAAACATTCCCCAGCTTGCGCAGGCTGGGGATAATAGTACGGCATCACCCGGTTCTGCCTTCATCGCACTGATTTTGACGGCATCCTTTAAGCTGTTTACCATAATGATATTAGTGAAGCCATGCTTTCTTGCCGTACCGGCTATCTTCTCCCTGGTCTGACCAAGCAGAACCAAATATTTAATTTTTCCATCGAAACTTTCTATCCAATCATCAAACTCTGACCCCTTATCAAATCCCCCGCCGATTAAAATAGTCGGGCCGGCCATTGCCTGCACCGCTTTAATCGAAGCATCCGGATTGGTTCCCTTCGAATCATTGTAGTAGCGAACTCCGTGTATGGTTTCTACATACTCGATCCGATGCTCCACGGCCTGAAAGGAAGTAATCGCTTTTCTTATGTTATCCATCGGCACACCCATCGTAATTGCTATCCCTACGGCTGCCATAACATTTTCATAGCTGTGCTTTCCAAGAATCTTCAATTCGTGAATATTGCATATCTTCTCCACCGTGTTGTCCTTCGCATAGAAGATCTCATCCCCCTGCAAAAACAAACCATTCTCCAGCGGTCTTGCACTGCTGAAAAACATGACTCTGGTATGCAGTCTGCCCGCCATTTCCCGGAGTATTTCATCCTCATAATTCAGAACGCAGAGCTCTTCCATGGTTTGATTCCTCGCCATGTTTTCCTTCGTTTGTATGTAGGTCTCCATCGTATGGTGGCGGTTTAGGTGATCCGGAGTAATATTCAAGATTGCGCTGACCTCCGGCTTGAATTCATCGATGGTCTCTAACTGAAAACTGCTGATCTCTGCTACCACCACAGATTTCTCCGTCGTATCAAGGGCAATATCCGTATAGGGATTCCCTATATTGCCGACAACATAGACTTCCTCATAATAAGTTTTCATAATCGCTCCGACCAAAGAGGTCGTTGTTGTCTTACCATTGGTCCCTGTGATACCAATTACCTTTCCTCTTGCATTTTGGTATGCCAGTTCGATTTCACCCCAGATCGGGATGTTTTTTTCCTTCATTATGGTTACTTCCGGCAGATCAATCGGAACTCCCGGACTTAAAACAGCAAGCGCAAGCGTATCCATGACTTCCTCGGTCAGTTTTCCGGTAAGGAGCGTAAATTTCCGCTTCGTATCAAACTTTCCTTCAAAATCACATACGGTTAATTTCGTATTCGAATCATATAGTATTACATAGGCTCCTAATTTTTGTAACAGTTTTGTTGCTGAGATACCGCTTTTCGCAGCACCAAATACCAAAACCTTTTTATCTTTTAGCTGCATTGTTCTTCCTCCAACCTAGGAAACGATTTCATTTTTATTTTTTGACCATTTCAATTTATTTTTATCCTAACGTAACCTTCCATTCCTTTATACCAAACAAGAAAAACTCATGTAATCGAAAGCATATTTTTATGAGCAACTGTTTGAAGTCGTTGGTACTTAGATCCCCATCAACGCCAACATACACAGTACTGCGGTAATGACGGAAAACACCGCTACAATTCTGGTCTCAGACCATCCCATTAATTCAAAATGGTGATGGATCGGCGCCATCCGAAACAGCCGCTTCCCTCCGGTTAATTTAAAATATCCTACCTGCAGTATGACAGAAACGACTTCCACCAGATAAATGAACCCAATCAATACGATAAAAAGGGGCATCTGCAGCATATACGCCGTCGTTGCAACGAACCCGCCGAGGGCCAGAGAACCGGTGTCTCCCATAAATACCTTGGCCGGATATACATTATAGAGAAGGAATGCCAGCAGGCTTCCCGCCACTGCTCCTGTGATCGGCGATATTTCGATATCGTTTAAAAAGGTGAAGCCTCCTTCTGCCGCAATTGCAACTACCGTAAAGAAGGTTGCTATGAGTACCGTTACACTGGACTCTAATCCATCCAATCCATCCGTAAAATTAGACCCATTCACCGTACCAAGCACGACGATAAACAACATGGGGATGAACATGTAGGATACATCCAGATATCTGCCATTGGAAAATGGTATCAGCATGGAGGTTCCGACATCGGTAAAGTTCACCATGTAGTAACCAAACACTGCAGTTACCAAAATCTGCCCCAGCAGCTTCTGCCATGCCCGCAATCCCAGGGAACGTTTCATTACCACCTTTATGTAGTCATCCATAAAACCGATAATTCCAAACCCTATTGTTGCGAATAAAACAGGTACAATATCCGGATAGTCCTTAAGGTATAGCAGGCTTGTTATGGCGATGCTTAATACAATAATAATTCCGCCCATGGTAGGAGTACCTGTCTTTTTCAGATGAGATTCTGGTCCGTCCTCCCTTACGTATTGCCCGAACTTTAATTTTTTAAGAAACGGAATTAAAAGCGGGCAAAGTATCACGCAGACAACAAAGGATATTATGCATGGTAAGATAACCGAATAATTCATGAAGGCTCCTATCTGCCAAGTATAGGCACAATTCTTATGTAATCATCTTTTGTTCTATTATTAACTTAGCTATTATACTTTATAACATTTCAAATGACAATATTAATTAAAATATAGTATCAGGCTGCTGCCCTGCTCTACCTTCTCTCCCGGAAGCGGAAATTGTTCCATGACAACATCCCCTTCCCCTGTGGGATATAATTCACCAAATCCATATATTCTTAGTAAGTCCTTTACCTCTGCTTTTGTTTTTCCTACGAAATCCGGTACTTCAAAGGAACCGATCTTAAATTTTTCAATTTCCGATTCCGAATATCTGGGTTCAATTCCCATATACGGAAGTATATTATCAAAAAGTTCCGAGATAACCGGAGCAGCTATCGTTCCCCCGTAGTAAATCCCGGTCGGTTCGTCGATTAAGATGATCGCAATTACCTTAGGGTCATCCGCAGGAGCAAAACCGATAAAAGAAGAGATATATTTGCCGTTTCTTCTGGGAAGCTTTTCTGAGGTAGCTGTTTTTCCACCGACTTTAAACCCCGGAAGATAAGCTCTTCTGCCGGTGCCATCGGCAACTACTGCTTCTAAGAGCATCTTCATGGTCTCTGAGGTTTCCTTCGTTACCGCACCGGGGGTGGTTTTATAATCAATGGTATTCACCGTGCTCCCGTCGGGCGTTTTAATTTCGACTCCAAAATGCGGAACGACAAGATTGCCTCCGTTCACTACGGCACTGGACGCGGTCAACAGCTGGAGCGGTGTGATCTGAAAGGACTGGCCAAAGGACATGGTTGCCAGCTCAACCGCACCGATATTCTCCTTCTTGTGCATAATGGAATTGGCTTCCCCCGGCAGATCCACTCCCGTTTTCTTAAACAGCCCGAGCCGGTCATAGTAAAGATACATCTTATCCACACCAACTCTGGCTCCGATCTCGATAAATACCGGATTACATGAATTTTTTATTCCGTCCACAAAAGTCTGGCTTCCATGTCCGCCTGCCTTATGGCACCGGATAATGCGGTCCTCTACCTTTTTGTAACCCGGACAGTAGAAGGTATCGTTTAGGGAAACCACACCCTCTTCCAATGCTGCCGTCGCTGTTACGATCTTAAAAGCAGAACCCGGTTCATAGGTATCACTGATACATGCATTTCTCCACATTCCGTTTAAAAGCTCTTTTTGCTTCTCTGCACTAAGGCTCTGCCCTTCGTATTCCACAGCGATTTCATCAATCAAAGTATAGGGATCATTCAAATTAAATTCCGGGACATTTACCATGGCGTAGATTTCACCGTTTTGCGGACTCATAACAATCAGCTTGACATTATTTGCATTCTTTGCCTCCATTACTTTTTTTGCTGCCTGCTCCGCATATTCCTGGATATTTACATCCATGCTCAGGTATAAATCATTCCCAGCCTGCGGCTCGATTCTATCCTCGGCAGCATTTTCTATTTCCACTCCATACGCTGTAGTCAGCGTAAGTATCGTGCCGTCAATTCCTTTCAGATATTCATCATATTTTACTTCTAAGCCAATGATTCCCTGGTTGTCACCTCCGGTAAATCCAATCACCTTCGATGCCAGGCTCTCATAAGGATAATATCGTTTATAGTCTTCGTCTACCATAACACCGTCCAAATCATATTCCCGGATCTTATCCGCGATTTCTTTCTCTACATTGGACTTGATTCTTTCAATGGAGGAGACCTTCTCTACCCGTTTCCGGACTTTTTCTTCGCTTAATCCCAGCTCATCCGACAGCACTTTTATGACCCGTTCCGGATCAGTAATCTGTTTGTGAATTACGGATATAGTACATACCGGCTTATTGGTAGCAATCTCAACACCGTTTCGGTCAAAGATTCTCCCCCGTTTCGCCTTAATTGCCCGTTCCCTTTCATGGAGAGCTTGTGCCCGGGCAGCATATTCCTCGGAACGAAAGATCATCAAATATCCCAGTCTTATGGTAAGACCAAGTGCAACCAATATGATTATCGATACAATAGTGAGAATATTTCTACGATTATAGGTTCTGCTTCTAGCCATAGGATCCTTACCTTGTATACCTTATCGTTTCATTTTATTACAAACCTTGTATCTTTATTCATCCTCCGGCCCAATTGCATCTGCATTGAATTCCTCTTCCGGCATATNNATTTTCCCTGTTTTCTGCGGTCTCCGGCTGGGTTGTATTCTCCGTATTGCTGTCCGGATTATTCCCCCCAGTTGTATTGGCTTCCCCGGAATTCTGATTCTTGTTGCTTTTTGCAGTATCGTCTGTTTGGGAGGGTAATAGATAATCAATCTCTCCCTCGGGATAGATCCCAATCGCCGGCAATACCTCCTGCATAATTTTGCTGGCAAGCTTTGTAGCGATCGAGCTGTCTGCCTGCCGTTCTACATTCTGCGGTTCATCAACAGCGACATAAACGACGACTTCCGGATTGATCGCCGGGACAGCTCCAAGGAAGGAAACCACATAAGTTTTTGCCGACCTGGGGAATTTCTGCGCCGTACCGGTTTTCCCGCCAACGGCATAGCCGGGAACCTTCGCTTTCTTCGCGGTTCCCTCTTCCACGGTCCTATACATTGCCTGCTGTATGAATTTGGAAGTTTCTTCGGATACCGTCTGTCTTACCAGGGTCTTATCAAATTTTTTAACAGTCGCACCATTATCGTTGACGATCTGACGTACAACATGCGGCTGATAGTAATATCCGCCATTTACTAAGGATGAATATGCCGCAGCCATCTGCAGCATTGTTACATTAAGGGATTGGCCAAAGCCGCTGGTTGCCAGCTCTGTCGCATTGAGATCCTTTTCCGGAATTAGAATCCCCGCTTCTTCTCCGGGCAGGTCAATCCCCGTCTTTTGCCCAAACCCAAACCGCTTCTGGTATTGATAGAAGACATGCTTGCCTTCTGCACTTGCAATTTGCATTAAAGCATCGTTACAGGAATACATCAATGCTTCTTCCAGGGTTATCTTACCATGTCCGGCAGTTCTGCTGCATTTAATCCAGCTTCCGCCGACGGACTCCCCACCATCACAGATATAGGTCGAATCTTTCGTCGCATCGTCTTCCTCCATGGCCGCTGCAACAGTTATCGGCTTAAATGTGGAACCCGGCTCAAAGCCATTGCTGATGGCATCATTTTTCCATAGCTTATTCAATGCTTCCATCTTTTCTTCGTCTGTCATCCCGGCCAGTTCCTTTTTCGAATAAAGGCCCTCCAGACTTCTGAGATTATTCAGATCATAATCCAGATAGGAGGCCATGGCAATAATTTCTCCGTTGTTCGGATTCATCAGCAGCACGCCGATATTCTTACTTCCAAATTCCGCATTGAATTCATTGATATGCTTCTGAATAATACGCTGTGCATTCGCGTCGATCGTACTGATGATTGAATTTCCGTTCTCCGCCTTTTTCACAATTCTTTCTATATTTAATGTTGCATCATAGTATCCGTACTCTCTGCCGTTTGTTCCATTGAGTTCATCATTATAGTATTCTTCAATTCCATAGTATCCGGTGTTGTCTGCGGAGGTAAAACCAATGATATCGCTGGCTAAGGTGCCGAATGGATAGGTTCGCACATACTCCTTCTCAAACCATACCCCCAGGATGTCTTCCTCTTCCTTCATCAGCGCTTCAAAGCCTTCCACCATATCATATTTCAGATTCTTTTGCAGAATCACATACCGGCTTTCCGGTCGTTCTTGTAATATAGAAGAGACTTTTTCTGCGGGCAGGTCAAAATACTCCTCCAGCGCAGTCAGCGTAGGGTCCACACAATCCGGATACAAAAGAAGCCGCTTGGGATCTAAAATCAAACGAAACTGCAGCTCACTGCGAGCCAGAACCGTTCCGTTCCGATCCTGAATGTCTCCTCGCTGATAGGGCAGGACCGCGCTTACATAGGACTGCCGCGACAAAACACTTTTGGCATAACGGTCGCCGTCCTGCTGTACTAAGTATACCAATCTGCCCATCAGGCCAAATAAAAGTAAAGTTATAACACAAAATACAAGCAATAATCTTGCTTGCATTCGTGAGTTGAATTTTCTATTCTTATTCGGTGGGTTTAAATTCCCGCTCCCCTTATCAGATCCCGCTGTATTTCTCATCGTTGTTCACCCTCATAATGAGATATTTTATGGAATTATTCCGGTATATCTCGATATTGTCTGACAAAATTGTTGTTGCTTTTTTTGTAGGTTATCACATCGTTTTTATTCGGATAAACCATACCATATTCTTCAACAGCTACATGATATACATAATCCAAATCATATGTCATGTTGATCTGATCCAGGGAGGCATCGTTCGTATCTGTGAGCTCGGATAATGTTTTCTCCATCGAAACAATTGTCTTCTCCATATGATTTACGTTCGATTGTAATTTCAAATATTCCACGCAGATATACAAGGTTGCTGCTATCGCTGCAGACAGAATCAAAAGCGATCCCAGACTCAGCCCCTGCAGCGCCTTTGGATTCTTTTGCTGCCGCGGTTTATGAGATGGTACCTCATAGGGTTCCCTTTCTCTTTGGATATCCGGAGCATTATTGTATTTTCGGACAGTATTTCCATCAATATAGTCCGTCTCGTAATAATGATAGGTTTGTCTTCTTTTCTTCGCATCCATGCCTTAATTCCCTCTCTCCAGCAAAATTCTTAATTTTATTATTAAAATGATTTCTCATTGGTGTCCTTATGATCGGATCGTTATTCTTGCTGTTTTTCTGATGTTTTTTCAAACACACGAAGTTTTGCGCTTTTCGAGCGCTTGTTTTCTCTTAATTCTTCCTCCGATGGTAAAATCGGCTTTCGTGTTATAATCCTGCCTTTTGATCGTTTCCCACAGACACAGACCGGGAAATCCGGCGGACAGGTACATGGATTTTCATTCTCTTTAAAGCAACTTTTTACAATGCGGTCTTCCAGGGAATGAAAGGTGATAATACAAATTCTTCCCTCCGGAGATAGTAAATCAATCATGTCCTGGAGGGTATCCCTTAAGACCTCGAGTTCCCGGTTAAGCTCAATTCGAATTGCCTGAAAGGTTCTCTTGGCCGGGTGGCCGGTATTGACTCTGAGCTTCATCGGTATCGCAGCCTTAATTGCTTCCGTTAATTCGAAGGTGGTTTCCAGTGGCTTTTCTTTCCGCATACGAACGATATGCTTTGCAATATTTTTCGCAAACTTATCTTCTCCGTAATCCCGGATAATACGGTACAGCTCCATCTCACTATATCCGTTGACAATGTCCCTTGCGGTCTTCGGATTCCTGGTATCCATCCGCATATCCAGGGGAGCATCCTCCTTATAGGAAAATCCCCTCTCTGCGGTGTCCAGCTGATAGGACGAAACCCCAAGATCCAGTAATATTCCGTCGACGCTCTTAATATGAAGTTCTCTTAAAATCCGTTTCATCTCACTGTAATTGCTTCTTACAACAGTAATCTTATCTTTATATGCATCCAACCGTTCTCCGGCAGCCAAGATCGCGGCTTCATCCTGATCAATGCCGATCAGTCTTCCGCTTGTCAGACGCGCGGCAATCTCATAGGAATGACCGCCGCCGCCCAGAGTTCCGTCAACATAGATTCCATCCGGTTTGATACGTAAGTGATCAATTGTTTCCTCTAAAAGTACTGACTTATGTTCAAATGCCATGATTTCTCCTTAAAAGCTTATCCCATACCCTGACATATGCTCTGCGATTGCATCCACATCATCATAGTCGTTATTCTTATCCCAGCGTTCCTTGCTCCATATCTCAATTTTATTTAAGACTCCGACAAGAACGATGTCCTTCTCAAGTCCAGCACTTTCACGAAGCTTCGCCGGTATTAATATTCTACCCTGCTTGTCCGCTTCACATGCGGCCGCACCTGCCATAAAATAACGTTGCAGCTGCCTGGCCTCTTTCGTTCCGGGAAGTGTTTTAAGTTTTTCAACAAATGCCTGCCATTCGCTGTCGGGGTACACAAAGAGACAACCATCCAGACCTAAGGTAATGACAAACTCATCCCCTAAATCTTCTCTGAACTTCGATGGTATAATAATTCTTCCCTTGGCATCAATCGAATGATCGAACTCCCCCATAAACATATGGCTGCACCTCTTTAACTGTAAGGTTGTGTACCTTGTCCCACTTCCGTGGTCATTTGTACCACTTCACACCACTTTGCTCCACTTCTAGGTCCATTTTAGAACAGTTCCGGAAATATATCAAGTATGAAAACAAAAAAATATAGCACAGAAAGCCTTATTTTAATGGGCATTCCACGCTATATCTTAGATTTATATCAATATATTGTATTTTTCTTTAAAATCGAACAAAATATGTCAATATGTAGATTATATTGACGCGGCTAGTAATTTAGTCCTGATATTCCCAGAAGTTCCCTTTCATGCAGGAATCATCCTAACGCCATGCTTTTTGGGCATAATTCCTGAAGAATAGCTGCTTTTGCTATTCTATCATCCTAATAAACGTTTATTTTCCTTGTTTTACGTCTCTTATAGAAGAGGATTCCAAGAGATACCACGACAATGAGAGCGGATAAGAGCTGGGATACGGCAATCGGAGTCCCCCAGAGGAATAACTGGTCCGTTCGAAGCCCCTCGATCCATACTCTGCCAAGTCCATATCCGATCAAATATAGAAGCATAACTTCTCCGTCAAACTTTTTATGTTTCGTAAATAAAATCAAAAAAATCAATAGACAGAAGTTCCAGATAGATTCATACAGGAAGGTCGGATGCACCTGAATGTATTCCACCCCTTCCACAAATACGGTATTATCCCGAATCTCAAGAATCCGCTGCAAAGCATCCGGTCTGCCCTCATACTTGGTCTGAAGATAATTAAGAGGTGCGCGGTAGTCATAAGCCACATCTCGCAGATCCAGCTGCATGGCAAATAATCCATTGGTAAATTTACCAAAAGCTTCCCGGTTGAAGAAGTTCCCCCAGCGTCCGATGAGCTGTCCGGTCACCAGTCCGATACAGCCGGTATCCACAAGCAGCCAGAACGAATACTTCTTAATCTTGGAATAAATAATCGCTGTGAGAACGGCTCCTATAATTCCTCCATAGATGGCAAGTCCTCCCGTTCTGAGATTAAAAATCGATAAAGGATCGTCTCTAAACTCATCGAAAGCAAAGATTACATAATAAATTCTTGCACTGATTACCGATACGATAATAGCTATCAATGTAAAATCAAGATAGAATTCCTGATCTTGTCCGGTCCTCTTCGCCATCCATTCTGCAATCAGCCACCCAAGAAGCATTCCAATTCCGATGATAATACCGTAAAATGCAATCCGGAATCCAAAAATGTCAATCCCGGAAGCTACATTTTTCAGTTCAATTCCCAGATTTGGGAAGCGTATATTTGTCGTCAGCAAAGTCTCCATTACATCACCACTTTCTTTGTTGGAATTTTATACATTAAAGCGGAACAAAACGACATCTCCGTCCTGAACCACATATTCCTTTCCTTCCGAACGGACTAAGCCCTTCTCCTTTGCCGCATTAAAACTGCCGCATTCCACTAAATGTTCATAGCTTATAATTTCGGCGCGGATAAAGCCTCTTTCAAAATCCGAATGGATCTTACCGGCCGCCTGCGGTGCCTTGGTCCCGATTTTAATTGTCCATGCTCTTGTTTCCTTCGGACCCGCCGTCAGATAGCTCATTAAGCCAAGCAATCGATAGCTTGCTTTAATCAGCTTTTCCAAACCGGATTCCTTCAGTCCCAATTCCTCCAGGAACATCTTCTTCTCCTCTTCCTCAAGCTCCGCAATCTCCTGCTCGATCTGCGCACAGATCACAAAAACTTCGGAATGGTCTTCCTCTGCAATGGAACGAACCGCTTTCACATATGCATTCCCTGCTCCGTCATCCGCAAGATCCTCTTCCTTAATATTTGCCGCATAGATGACCGGCTTTGCAGTCAGAAGATTATAAGTACTAAGAAGCTCTTCCTCATCCTCATTCTCCGTCGGAAAGCTCTTTGCCAACTTGCCCTCTTCCATATGCTCCTTTAAACGCAGCAGCATATTCAGTTCTTTCTCTGCTGCTTTATCTGCTTTCGCGGTCTTCGTTGTTTTTGCTATTCTTCTTTCCAATATTTCAAGATCCGAAAAAATCAATTCCAGATTTATTGTTTCAATATCACGGGCAGGATCCACGGATCCGTCCACATGAATGATATTGGCATCATCAAAACACCGTACCACATGAACAATGGCATCCACTTCCCGGATGTTCGACAAAAACTGGTTTCCGAGGCCTTCCCCTTTGGAAGCGCCCTTAACTAAACCTGCAATATCTACAAATTCAATGGTAGCAGGTACAATCTTCTCCGAATTATATAGCTTGCCTAACACATCCAGTCTTTCATCCGGTACCGGAACAATTCCTATATTCGGATCAATGGTACAGAATGGATAATTCGCAGATTCTGCGCCTGCTTTGGTCAGTGAATTAAACAAGGTACTCTTTCCTACATTGGGTAAACCTACAATTCCTAATTTCATTTGTTTTCTTCCTTCCTGCCTATCACTCAATAATTCTTCAATCTTGATTTGAGTGTCATAAGTCATTTTAAG
>DOWG01000180.1:2761-9178 GCA_003519685.1 Lachnospiraceae bacterium | reverse complement strand
GGGAAAGACTGCTTTTAATCCATTGCAGCAGATCCTGGATTCGGGCGGTTCCGGCTGCGATTTGTTCTCTAAGATCATCCGCCATCGGATACGAACCGACATATGTCAATAGGTTTTCTCTTTCCTGTGCATTTAAAAGGTCCCGGATTTCCTTGGGAGAATCTGTCACCATAGGATACTTCTTGATCAGGATTGCAATAATGGCGGCTGCCGGATCCGATTCGGGCAGCGGCAAGCTATTTGCATGAAGTGGACCAGCCTGCCCATTCATCTCATTTTTTAGAGTATGCAGGGAGACTTGTTCCGNNCGATAATGTTATCCGAAATGGCAGCAGAAACCGGGCTGCCTGCTTCGATCTGCTGCTTTAGTGCTTCTCCGAGAAGGAGCCGGTCCTCCTCGGGTAAAATACTGCCCAGTGTAGTTTGTGCAGGAAAATCAAAGGCTTTTGTATCGGCGTTCTCCTCCAATAACGAGAGGAGGGTATCGTTAACTTGAAATAAGGCATCCGAAGCGTTTGCTTCCCCGATGCTCGGCAGCAATTCTGCGATATTTTTGGTAACCGCATTTACCTGCGTTAATAACTGATTCGTTCCGTTTGTATAAGCTTCAAACCGGGCAATGTTCCCCTTCGTGACGGGAAGGTTGTATTTATGCATCAGAACCAGAGTGAGAAAGGAGGTATCGTGATATTGATGTGATAATTTCACCATGGTCTGCAGGGTCTGTTTATCAATCGACATTTTATAATCTAACAGCGTCATTACAAGAGCCTTATTCGAATCAGTCAAGGGAAGCTTCGATGCTAATAATGCTTTCTCTATCATAGTCTCGGTTGCTGCCTGCATATTCGCCGGAATATATTTTAATACCAGCCGGTCGGAAGAGTCCTGTAATACCTGAAACTGTGCGGTTTCTCCGATGGCAAGGGGAAAATCCCCCTCAAGCCCTGCAGTTATTATCTGCTGTCCAGGCTCTAATCGGATACGGACGCTGTTGTATCGAAGATCTACAATTTTCCCCCGAAGCATTTGTCCTTTTTTTAACTCTACAGGGGCAGTCTCCGGAGAAATCCGGGAGGCTTCCTGTAATTTTGCTGCCTTGGAGCCTTCCTGTAACCTTGCTGCCGGGGAGGAAGCACTTGGGAAGGCAGTCCGGGATTTACTGGTTTTATTGCTTGAGAGCGGGGTCTGGCTGATCTCCATCCAAACATCCCCCTTTCTAAATTAATGTAGGATTATAAGGTATCTATCGTCTATTATATCGGCGGTTTTCCTTGATTCCATAAGAAGTATACAAAAAGGAAACAATCTGTCCTTCAAATCGTGCGCTACTGAAAGAATACAGACTTTTTTCCAGGATTAAATTATTTTGCAGCAAGCCCTTGCAAAGATTTACTACACTTTTTTTATAATGCGTGGTAATATAGAATAAATATTTGAAACCAATGGTTGGGGATGCGTGATAAGCTGCGCAGAAAGGGGAAAGATAATGAAATCTATCGAATTGGTTAATCAATTAGAAAAGGATTTTATCTTGAAAGAGTTAAGTGATGATTGGGCCAGGTATATGCCGGAACTTAATGATTACCTTTCAACTAATTTTAAGGAAAGAAGTATGGGATTGGTTTGCGATTTTGCAAAAGAAGTTAATCAGGTCTTTACTGCGGTATTTCCTACCAATGAAATCATGCAAGAAATAATCAGGGAGGAGATCACCGATGCCATGCTTTTTGTACACCATCCATCAATCTGGGATATTCGAAGATCCCAGCCGTTTTATCAAATGGATAAAGCATTGCTGAAACAATTTCGGGAGAGGAGAATAGCGATATATAATTTGCATGTACCTCTTGATAACTACAATGAATATTCCACAAGTAAAACCCTGGCGGACGCGTTGCATATTGAGATAGAAAAGCCATTCGTTAAATATCGCGGATCTTTATGCGGTGTAATAGGAAAAACCAATTGTAAGAGCATCGATGAATTGAAGCATCTGCTGTCCGCGGCATTAGGGCATCCTGTAATGCTGTATCAATATGGGGACAGCAAGATTAAGGACGGCCGGGTAGCAATTGTTGCCGGCGGAGGAAATATGCTGGATACCGTGTCGGAACTGATAGAAAACAACATTCATGTTCTGGTCACAGGAATTTCATCGAACAGCGAATACTATTCAGAAGTGCATGAATATGAGCGCAAGAATCATATTAATGTTTTGGGAGGGACCCACTATTCAACAGAGAAATTTGCATGCCAGAGGATTTGCTCCTATTTTGAACAGCTCGGTCTGCCGGCTGTTTTCCTTGAAGGCGAACCTGTTTTCGAGGATATGTAGTGAAAAACCACGCATCTGCAAACTTAATTTGTGTGTCATAAGTCATATAAAAACAAAGAACATGAATAGGACCTTATATGTATTCAGATTGGCTAAGACCGGCTGATGCAGGCTGTTTATGTTCGGTTTGAGACGCAGGTGAAAATAGAGCCTACTTGTGTAAATAGTCTCGCACAAAAGAACTGCGAGACTTTGGAGGAAAGAGCGAAAGAATTTTTAAATCTTTCCTAACGTGAATGTCAACTCACGTGGTAAGTTTATACCCGCGCTGCATCTACAAACTTGTGATGTATAAAGAACAGCGCAGAAAAGAGGAAAATCATGAGGAATGAGAAACCTATTTTAAAAGAAATNNATGGAAAACACGCTGTTTGAAGGCCAGCAGTTGATTGTAAACAAATTAAGCTACACATTTGATGAACCGAAAAGGGGAGATATTATTATTTTCCTTGAAAATGAGGAAAAGGGAAATATAATTGATAATTTTATAAGAAGTGTTAAGAACAGATTCTCCTCCTCCGATGAAATCGCTGCAGAGCAGGAACGGCTGGTGAAAAGAGTCATTGGTGTCGCCGGGGATGAAATCGATATTCAGAATGGGTATGTCTATATCAACGGGGAAAGGCTGGAGGAATCCTATGTGAATGGAATAACACTGCCCGGTAATGTCAAGCTTCCGATTACGGTAGGCGAGGGCGAATTGTTTGTCATCGGTGATAACCGGGAGGTAAGCAGGGACAGCAGAGATTTTGGGCCAATCGACGTAAAACAGGTAGAAGGCAAGGCGGTCTTTCGCGTATATCCCTTTAACCAAATAGGGAAGGTCGAATAGTACATAAAAGTTTATTATTCACACCCACCATGTATACCATGTTATGATTTCGACGAATGCAAATACTCCTAATCGGATATCATTTGTCGAAATCATAACATGGTATACATGGAAGGTGTGAACATAACTCCGCTTTGACTGAAGAAGGAAAATAACAGGTTAAAATAGACGAATTTCGTTATTAATCAAGGCATAATATACAAGTCCGTTCTCTTCCAGAGCTGCCGAACCATTGGTAAGTTCAGCAATTTTTTGACTTAATCCCTTCATCAGGCCGATCGGAACCAGAACGGTGAGCTTAACGATATCCAAATATTCGGAGGATAATGTCGGTATGTTATCCTGCGCAAGATAATACTGAATCTTACCGATATAATTATAGTCGGTTACAATCTGAATACGGTTGCCAAGCTGCTTTGTAATCACCTTGCTTTGAGACAAACCTTCCAGAGCCGCGGACTGATAAGCTTTTACTAATCCTCCGGTCCCCAGCAGCGTTCCTCCGAAATAGCGGGTTACCACTACGACAAGATTCGTAAGCGCATGATTCATCAGTATATCAAGCATAGGCCTTCCGGCAGTCTTGCTGGGTTCCCCGTCATCCGAGCAATGCATGATAGGATTTTTCGTTCCTATGATATAAGCAGAACAGTTATGCGTGGCATCCCAATACTTCTTCTTCATGGCATCAATAAATGCAATGGCAGCCTCCTCGGTCTCAACCGGATGAACGGTTGCTATAAATCTTGATTTTTTCATAACGATTTCGCCGGAACCGCCTTCCAATATTGTTTTATATGTTTCCACCATCCGATGAAACTCCTTTCTGAGGTTATGAGTAAGCAGCGTCATAAGTCATCTTATAAAATTGACGAAGACGATTTGTTGGGAAAGCTTTTGCTTTTTACTTTATTGTAATTATAGCAAGCGGTTGGCGCTACTGCAACAAAACAGTTGTTCTGAATAGTTGCTATTTTATTCTTCGAATGATATTATTAGTAAAGTATTAGATGTTAAGCGCCAATGAATAATGAATTAAAGGAGAAAAAGCGGCTAGAGAGCCATGTATAGGAAGCTGCTTACTATAAATTTATGACAATAAGAAAATTATCGTGGCTGCCGGCGGCAATTATTATGATTATTATATTTTTATTCTCGGCAAAGCCGGCGGTCAGCTCAGCCGAAAGCAGCAGGACAATTGCAAATGCAGTCTTAAATATCGCGGAGAATTTCATGGACCCTGCGCAATGGCAGGAAGACCGGGACAACGTTCTCGATACCGTGGATCATATCGTAAGAAAAACGGCACATTTCATGGAATATGCCATTTTAGCCTCTGCAATTGAGTTGCATTACTGGATTACGAAAAGGAAGGGTATCCGCTTTATACTTCTGTCCATCCTCTTTTCTTTCCTCTATGCGGCTACCGATGAATTTCACCAGCTGTTTGTTCCGGGCAGAAGTGGAGAATTTAAGGATGTAATGATTGATACTGTCGGAGCGGCTACCGGAGCTTTCCTATTTTATTTCCTGCTGATTTTAATAGAACATATTAAAAGAAAATAATCTTTTCCTACGGAGGTGTTGGTATGGATTTGTTTGATTATATGAGAAATAATACAATGAAGAAGGAAGCTCCCTTAGCTTCCAGAATGCGTCCGGATTCCCTGGAGGACGTTGTGGGACAGGGTCATATAATTGGAAAGGATAAATTGCTCTACCGTGCCATTAAGGCAGATAAATTGAGCTCTATCATTTTCTATGGCCCTCCCGGTACGGGAAAAACAACGCTTGCCAAAGTGATTGCGAATACAACCAGTGCTCTTTTTACACAGATAAATGCTACGGCCTCGGGGAAAAAGGATATGGAAGCCGTAATTGAGGAGGCCAAAAACAATCTTGGGATGTATGGTAAGAAAACCATTCTTTTTATCGATGAGATCCATCGTTTTAATAAGGGACAGCAGGATTATCTGCTTCCATTTGTAGAGGACGGCACGGTAATATTGATTGGCGCAACGACGGAGAATCCGTATTTTGAGGTAAATTCGGCCCTGATCTCCCGTTCCATTATCTTCGAATTAAAACCCCTGGAGAAGGAGGATATTAAAACTCTGATTATTCGTGCACTTCAGGATAGAGAAAAGGGACTTGGTGTATATAAGGCTGCCATTGATGAGGATGCATTGGAATTTTTATCGGATGTTGCCAATGGAGACGCAAGGTCGGCATTAAATGCGATTGAGCTTGGTGTTCTGACGACGGAGCGGGCGGAGGACGGTTTCATTCATATTACCCTGGAGGTTGCATCTGAATGTATTCAAAAGAGGGTTTTAAAATATGATAAGGGAGGGGATAATCATTACGATACGATTTCCGCCTTTATTAAAAGTATGCGGGGATCCGACCCGGATGCGGCGGTCTACTATCTTGCCAGAATGCTGTATGCCGGCGAGGAGGTTGCATTTATTGCTCGCAGAATTATGATTTGTGCGGCGGAGGATGTATCCAATGCCGACCCGAATGCTCTGGTGGTGGCAACGAGTGCAGCCCTGGCCGTGGAACGGCTGGGAATGCCGGAGGCAAGAATCGTCCTTGCGCAGGCAGCTACTTATGTAGCTTGTGCACCGAAGAGTAACTCGGCTATCTGTGCCATAGATGATGCCATGGAGGTTGTAGCAAAAGAGAAAACAGCGACCATTCCTCCCTATCTGATGGATGCCCACTATAAAGGAGCTGCACAATTGGGTCATGGCATTGGCTATAAGTATGCGCATGATTATAAGAACCATTATGTAAAGCAGCAGTACCTTCCGGATGAAATTAAAGACAGAACATTCTATGTTCCTTCCGACAACGGATATGAGAAAAAGATACAGGAGTATTTTAAAAAAATTAAGGAGGAGGCTTAAAGCACAGCTTCCTCTTTTTCAGTGTCCTTTCCCAGACCTCTCAAAGCGGACCGAAGCTTTTCTTAATGAGATCTCTAGACATCATCCGGTTTATCAGTATCCTTTGAATTATCCGGATCATTACGATGCACCCATCGATAAGTCGCAATAAAACAGTAAAGCATGATCGGTATAGCAACGGTGCTGAAAACACTTGCTAAAAATAATCCGAGCGTTTTTTCACTTGCAAAAAAAGCAGATATCAGCGTAATAAGGTACATGGAAGCAATCAAGGCGATTCCGATAATGGAGAAAATACGTTTTGTTTTTTTCATAAGGTATCCTTTCTATAGAGG
>DOWG01000180.1:1212-2729 GCA_003519685.1 Lachnospiraceae bacterium | reverse complement strand
GTTCTGTAATGAAATGACTTATGGCTCTTCTGCTTTTTATTATATTATAACGGATAGATAAAAAGCAATGGAAAAGAAAAAATCTATGATTTATCACTATTTATCGATTCTTTATCGAATATAAGTTTATCCATAAATCCATAATAGTAACAGAGGAATCAGTGATACTTATAAAAATCAGGAGAGCGTTATATGAAGAAAAATAATCAGATAAAATGTGTTAAATTTGTAGAGAGCAGTCCAATGCTATTATGGGAAGGATATAAATTCATCAGTAACCGGGGGCGCAAATTACGAACGGATATATTTGAGACACGGATTATGGGGAAAAAGGTTATCTGCATCAGAGGATCTGAGGCAGCAGAGGTCTTCTACGATGAGCGTCGTTTCAAAAGAAAAGGAGCTGCACCGAAGCGGGTTCAAAAGACATTAACCGGTGAAAATGGGGTTCAGGGTCTGGACGGAGCAGAGCACAGTCAGAGAAAAATGATGTTTCTGTCGATCATGAATTCCGCCAATCTTGAACTGCTGCAAAGAATATTGTTAAAGCAATGGGAGATCAGTAGCAGAAGATGGGAACGAAAGAAGCAAATCCTGCTCTTTGATGAGATGCAGGAGCTGCTATGTAAGGCAGCCTGCCAATGGGCGGGAGTTCCGCTCAAAAAGTGTGAAATAAAGCTTCGTGCAGATGATCTGGGTAAGATGGTAGATGGCTTTGGTGGAATTGGGCCTCGCTATTGGGAAGGAAAATGTGCCCGAAAGAGAACGGAAGCCTGGATTAAGGATATAATTGAGCAGATACGGTCCCACAAGCTGCATCCAAGAATCGGGAGTGCGGCTTATATTATCGCATGGCATTATAATCTGACCGGAGAGCTGCTCAGTTCGCAAATTGCCGCTGTTGAACTGATCAATATCATCCGGCCGATTACAGCGATTGCAACGTATGTTACGTTTGGAGCTCATGCGATGTATACGCATCCGGTGTGCCGTAAAAAGCTGCAGTCTATGGGCGAACGCTATGTGGATATGTTTGTTCAGGAGGTTCGGCGCTATTATCCGTTTACCCCCTTTGTAGGCGCGCTGGTGAAGAAAAGCTTCTTCTGGAAGAACCATTTATTTAAGAAAGGGACGCTGGTGCTTCTCGATGTGTATGGAATTGATCATGATCCAAGAATCTGGGACTGGCCGAATGAATTTCGTCCGGAGCGCTTCTTTGACCGGGCGAAGGAACCCTATGAATTCATACCGCAGGGCGGTGGCGATGCATCGAAGGGACATCGGTGTGCAGGTGAAATCGTAACGATTACAGTTATGAAGGAAAGCTTTCTTTACCTTGCAGGAAAGATAGATTATAATGTTCCCAGGCAGAATTTAAAATACAGCTTAAGGAGAATTCCGACCTTACCAAAAAGCAGATTTGTAATTAGTCGTGTGCGGAGAAAATAAAATAGCAGACATAAGTATTCAGGCTTCTGAAAGTAAACGAAAGGTGCTTTCAGAAGCCTTTTTAATCG
>DOWG01000180.1:926-1067 GCA_003519685.1 Lachnospiraceae bacterium | reverse complement strand
CTTTCACTCACAGAGTTTGTAACTGCGCTGCGTCTACAAACTTGTATATGCGTATTGTCTCGTAAACGAGCGGGCAAAAGCAGCGCAGAAATGAGGTTAAGAATGCCATATAAAGAAATCAAGATAATAAAAAACAATCCG
>DOWG01000180.1:0-870 GCA_003519685.1 Lachnospiraceae bacterium | reverse complement strand
CAAGGCAGTGCATGGACCTTCCCGGATGTTTATTATGAAATACCGCAGCTTGCGCAGTTTGCAAGAGAGGGGTATGTTGTTGCAACATTAACCCATAGAAATTCTTTGGAAGGGCATCCTTTTCCGGCCTTTTTAGAGGATGTGAAGACTGGGATTCGTTTCTTAAGAAAGCATGCCGAGCAATACCAGATCGACCCGGATAAAGTCGGAATCTGGGGGACCTCTTCCGGAGGGAATACAGCACTTCTAGTCGGACTGACTGGGGATGCAATACGCTATAAAACGGAGGAATACAATGAATATTCCGATGCGGTTAAAATGGTGGTGGATTGCTTCGGTCCAACGGATTTAACGGAAGCGATTGATAATATTGCGCTAATACCGGAGAATATGAGACCGATTTTTGAAGGCTTACGAGGCGAAGACACAGAGGAGAATGTAGAGAAGCTGCGGGATATTAATCCAATCAATCATATTCAAAATGGGAAAGGATATCCGCCGTTTTTAATTTTACAGGGAAACCGGGATGATATGGTTGATTATTCACAAAGTGAATTGATCTATCACAGGCTATTGGATGCGGGTGCGGATGCTTCCATGATTTGTGTGGATGGTGCTCCCCATGAAGGATCCTTCTGGAGCAATGAGCTGCTTGGATTAATTAAGGAGTTCATCGACCGTAATCTTTCATAAGGAAAGGGAAAAGCTTTGGAGATGTCCCTTTGGTAAGACAGTGGATATCTAAATTGGATGAATGTGAAGAAGTATTTTTTGAAGGCTTCGATTCAAATTGGTGGATGTTTTTAACCTCTGCATTCTCTGTTGATTAATGGAAATATGGTTGAGGGTTTGCATATAACGCACCTTATA
>DOWG01000074.1:3066-3610 GCA_003519685.1 Lachnospiraceae bacterium | reverse complement strand
TGAGGCAGAAATAAGATGGAGATAAGAGAACAAAATATAATTTTAGTCGGATTTATGGGCTCGGGGAAAACCAGTGTCGGAAAACATCTGGCAGGACGATTGCGTTACCGATTTGAGGATACGGACCAATTGCTGGAGAGAAAAGCCGGATGTACCATTTCACATATCTTTGCTGCCAAAGAGGAAGAATACTTTCGGGATTTGGAAACTGCTGTACTGCTGGATCTGAAGTCCTTCTCCCACGGACTTGTCATTTCCACCGGAGGCGGCTTACCGGTAAGAAAGCAGAACAGAGAGCTGTTAAAGGAAATGGGACATGTCGTCTATCTCAAGGCATCGAAGGATACGCTTATGAAACGACTGTCGGGGGATACCACAAGACCGCTTTTACAAGGAGAGGATCCTGCGGGTAAGATGGAAAAACTCTTACATGCCCGTGAGCCAATCTATGAGGAGGCAGCGCACGAGATCATTATAACGGATCATAGATCCATTGATGAGGTCGCCGGGCGGATCATCGAGACAATGGCATTAAAGAAAGAGT
>DOWG01000074.1:0-3006 GCA_003519685.1 Lachnospiraceae bacterium | reverse complement strand
GTAAGATTACGCTGGAAACCTTTCAAAGTAACTGCGAGGGAGAAATCATTGACCGAATACAGAAGGCGTATTATGATAGCGTAGACGGCATCATTATTAATCCCGGTGCTTATACGCATTATAGCTATGCGATCCGGGATGCGCTGGCTTCGCTTATGATACCCAAGATTGAAGTACATATTTCAAATGTCCATGGGAGGGAAGAATTCCGGCAGGTATCCGTGACAGCGCCGGTATGCACCGGACAGATTGTGGGACTGGGATTACAGGGTTATCTATTGGCAGTGGATGCTATTCTTGGTATAATAGAAGAAAATGATAAAGAAAGTTAGGTAGAGGATATGGACAATTATAAAAAAGTACAGGAAATATTGCATAAGCTCACGCTGGACGCGGTTTTAATATCCAATGGAAATAATATGTATTATGTCAGCGGATTCGCAGGAGAAACCGGGTATGTATATGTATCTGCTAAAAGACATGCCGTTATCACGGACTTTCGCTATACGATTCAGGCAGAGATGGAAGCCGAAGGTTATGAAATAATTACCATTGGCAAAGGCGGATATGAGGAAGCAATCAATGAAATGCTAGAAGAAGAACAGATTAATCGACTCGGATTTGAAGCGGAGGATATGCTTTATGCAACGTATCATAAGCTGAAGGAAAGACTTAGGGTAAACGAACTGATTCCGGTGGGGGATGAAATTACCCGCCTAAGAAGGATTAAAACTCCGCAAGAGCTGGAATATATTAAGAGAGCGGAAGCCATCGGCGACGAGGTATTTACTGATATGCTTGATTTTATTAAGCCGGGCAGAACCGAGCTGGAAATTGCGGCAAGGATTGAATACCTATTAAAGGTAAAGGGAGCAAGGAAGAGCAGCTTTCCTGCGATTGTGGCTTCCGGTATCAATTCCTCTATGCCCCATGCCGTTCCAACGCAGAAGAAGATTGAGAATGGTGATTTTCTGACTATGGATTTTGGATGTGTGTATGAAGGATATTGCTCCGATATGACAAGAACCATCATGATCGGGAAAGCCAGTCCGAAACAAAAAGAAGTATATGACACCGTTCTAAAAGCACAGTTAGCCGTTCTTGATTTTATTAAGGCAGGATATATCGGCAAAGAAGTTGACCGGATTGCCAGAGATATCATCTATGGTGCAGGCTATGAAGGGTGCTTCGGTCATGGTCTTGGACATAGCGTCGGCTTATTTATTCATGAAAGTCCAAGGCTGTCTCCTTCCGAGGACGAAGTAATTCTGGCAGGAATGACCGAAACCGTAGAACCCGGTATCTATATCAAGGGCTTCGGAGGCGTTCGCATCGAAGACCTTGTTGCAGTAACCGAAACCGGNNCATTTGGACGAATGCATAAGCGAAAAAAACTGTTGCAAAAGTTGCCAGTTTATTATACACTAATTTGTAGTCAACTTTAAGGAGGAGTTATAGTATGGTATCAGCAGGCGATTTCAGAAATGGCTTAACGATTGAAATAGACAATACAGTATATCAGGTTATGGAATTTCAACATGTAAAACCAGGAAAAGGTGCTGCATTTGTAAGAACAAAATTAAGAAATATCGTGAATGGCGGTATTACGGAAAAGACTTTCCGCCCTACGGAAAAATTCCCTCAGGCACATATTGATAGAAGCGATATGCAATATTTATATTCTGATGCGGATCTTTACTACTTTATGAATGTTGAGAACTATGAGCAGATTTCGATGACAAAGGATGATGTCGGAGATACGCTTGAGTTTGTGAAAGAAAATGAAATGGTTAAAATGCTGTCCTATAACGGACAGGTATTTGCAATTGAGCCTCCGCTGTTTGTGGAGCTCGTTATTACCGAAACGGAGCCGGGCTTCAAGGGCGATACCGCGACCGGAGCATCCAAGCCTGCCGTGGTAGAGACAGGAGCAACCGTATATGTTCCTTTATTCGTTGAGCAGGGTGATAAGATCCAGATCGACACTAGGACCGGCGAATATATGAAGAGAGCTTAAATCGGGTATGAAGTGTATATAAAACGGGTATTTTGATTCGAAAAAATAAAAAAGCGCAAAGCATGGTTTGTTTTATTTTCCATGCCTGCGCTTTTTTTGTTCGGGTGGTTTTATAAAAACCCCGATAATAATTCCTGATAGATCGGCTCGATCACCGCATCATCGAATTCCTGAGCAAGGAAATATTCTGCGGCCTGTTTGGCCTGTGCCACGAGCATCAGAAGTCCGTTTACCGACTGGATGCCAAGCTCTTTGGCCTGCAAGGTAAGCTTTGTATGCAGCGGATTATAGATCAGATCCAGTACGGCTTCACAATTCTTAAAGGGAGTCAGATCGAGCGGCGATCCGTTCGTATTTGGATACATGCCGACCGGTGTTGTATTCACAATGATCTTAGCATCGCTATGACGCAGACGGCATTCCTCGTAGGATATGGTTCCTTTGGAGGGGGTGCGGCTGACGATGAGAATCTCTCCGGCTTGCAGATGCTTTAACACCGCAAGGACTGCCTTTGCCGCTCCGCCATTGCCAAGAATGAAACATGTCCTGCCGTTGATCGGAATCGCATTCTTTTGGATCATATACTCAAATCCATAGAAATCCGTATTGTAGCCGGTTAATTTGCCGCCTCTGTTCACAATGGTATTCACTGCACCAACAGCCCTTGCAGTGGAATGCAGCTCATCCAGATAGGGAATCACCCTTTGCTTATAGGGAATCGTTACGTTAATTGCCGTAAATTCTCTTGCGGTCATAAATTTATCAAATTCTTCCTGATTCAAGGGGATTAAATCATATCTATAATCTGCGAGCTTTTCATGAATAATCTTTGAATAGCTGTGTCCCAATTTTTCACCAATTAATCCGTATCTCATTTTTCCTCCCAATCTGCCGCAGGCGGCACACAATCTAACGAAAGAAGTTCCAAAGAAATGTTCTGTTATGAAATAGAATAATATATTCCTTCCTGATTTGCAAATGTTTCTTGC
>DOWG01000052.1:6870-7665 GCA_003519685.1 Lachnospiraceae bacterium | reverse complement strand
AAGAAAAAGATATTGCAGCTGCAGAATATTTCAACCGGGCATATCAGAGATTTAAGCTTTTCTGTTGAAAAAGGGGAATGTACGGTTCTGCTTGATATGAACAATACAATCTTAATGGATATCATCGATCTTATGAATGGAGCCTTGACTCCTGTTAGCGGTTCGATCCTTTTGGACGGGGAGCCGTATCTTGGGAAAAAACCATCCTATGCCCTGAAGAAAGGGGTATGCTTTATCAACGAATATCCTTTGCAAACGATGGTTTTTAAGGATCTTGGCTATTTCGAAAATTTAATTTTTCTCTTAAATAGGAAGCAATGGAACTTGCATTTACGAAAAAGGCTTCTATGGAGTATTGCGCAGGAATATATGCCGATGGTTGGTGAAAGTATTCATGTAAAAGAAGTTTCGGCATTACCTCCTGCTGTTCTCTACAGTATGATTTATAACCGGGTGCACCTCTATAATCCCAAAGTGGTTTTCTGTATACAGCCCTTTTCCGGTGCAGACATGTACCTGAGGATGCATATTATCTATTTGATCCAGGAGTTAAAAAAGAAAGGAATTACGGTTATCATTCTGGCCGTAAGCTTGTCCGATTCCTTAGTGGTGGCAGATCGGCTGATGGTAATTGAGAACGGACAATTAAGCAAGGATTATGACAGTTCAAAATTTATTTGGTTTCGATCCTAAGTTCATAACAATCCCCCCATAAATCAAAATACCGTCCCCTGTTGCCGTAGCAGGGGATATGCTATAGTATAGCCATGTTACAAAATTTGTAAAACAAATATT
>DOWG01000052.1:2784-6864 GCA_003519685.1 Lachnospiraceae bacterium | reverse complement strand
CATATCAATAAAACCTTTCCTGGAGTCAAGGCTTTGGATGACGTGTGCTTCTACCTTAAGTCCGGTGAGATTCTGGCGCTGTTGGGGGAAAATGGAGCCGGAAAATCAACGCTTATGAAGGTTTTAAGCGGGGTATATGCAAGGGATGGCGGTGTAATCCGGGTGTTTGGCAGGGAATTGGGGGATCTGACGCCAAAATCAGCCAGGGAACTTGGAATCGCAATTATTCATCAGGAGCTTAATATGTGTTCCCACCTTACGGTAGCCGAGAATATCTTTCTCGGCAGGGAAAGGGTACAGGGAGGGCTCTTGCAGCAAAAAGAGATGAACCGCGAGGCAAAAAGAATACTGGAACGTCTTAATATGAATATTGAACCAACGACGGTTGTGGGAGATCTGGCTGTTTCAAAACAGCAGATGGTTGAGATTGCCAAAGCAATCTCAACGGACGCCAAGATCCTGATTATGGATGAACCAACCTCCGCATTAACCTCCAAGGAAATCAATCACCTGTTTGAAATTATCCGAAAGCTAAAATCCGAGGGATGTGGAATTGTATACATATCGCACCGCTTAGAGGAGCTGAAATATATTGTGGACCGCGTCACCATCATGCGTGACGGAAGATATATCAATTCTATGAATTTTAGCGATACGACGATGGATGAGATCATCGCATCCATGGTGGGCCGGGAAATCAAAGAAAAGTATCCCAGAATCGTCTGTCCGAGGGGAGAAAAAATTTTTGAAGTGAAGAATCTAAATGCCGGGCGGATGGTAAGAAATATAAACCTCAGTCTGCATACGGGAGAAATTGTCGGTATCGCGGGGCTGATGGGTGCCGGACGTACCGAAACAACACGGGCAGTCTTTGGCGTGGATCCGAAGGAAACCGGGGAAATTATTCTGGATGGAACGAAGGTCAGAATCAATTGTCCGATGGATGCAATTAAGGCAGGAATTGTATTGGTTCCGGAGGATAGAAAAAGAGACGGATTATGTGTCAACTTAAGTGTCCATGAAAATATTGCCCTGCCCAATCTGGATATGCTTTGCAACCGAATCGGTATAACGGATAGGAAGAAAGAGAAGGCAATCACCCGGCAGGCCATTCGCAATTTATCGATTAGGCTTCCGAATGCAGAGGTGGATGCCAAAAATCTTTCCGGTGGAAACCAGCAGAAAGTTGTCGTGGCCAAATGGCTGGCAAGGAATTCGCGGGTCGTCATATTCGATGAACCGACAAGGGGAATCGATGTGGCGTCAAAGGTGGAGATCTATAATCTAATGAATGAATTGAAGCAGCAGGGCGTAGGAGTCCTTTTTGTATCCTCGGAGATGTCGGAAATCATGGGGATCAGTGACCGCATACTAGTGATGTGTGATGGAAAAATTACCGGAGAGCTAAGTATAGAGGAGGCCACACAGGATGCAATTTTAAAATATGCAACCAGATTTGACAGCAAGGTGGATAAAAAAGAAATTGCCTAGCGTAAAAGGCCGTGCAGAAATGAGGTGGAGAATGGAATCAAAGGAATCTAAGAATGTTATGAAGAGGATTTTATCTATTCGGGGGATGGGGCAGGTCGTAACGGTTACCATTGGTTTGGTGTTTTTATGCATTATCTTTGGATTCTTAAATCCGACGTTCTTCTCGGGTAGAAATATAGGGAACCTGCTCCGTCAGATTGCCCCCATACTAATCATCGGCATTGGTCAGTCCTACGTGCTGATCACCGGCAATATAGACTTATCCATTGGCTCCGTCGTCGGTATGAGCGCAATGATTTCAGCGACCTTGATGACCAAAGGAATGAACCCCTGGATCTGTGTTGTCATCGCTTTGATCGCCTGTCTTATGGTCGGCTTCCTGAATGGACTGCTGGTGGCAAAATGCCAGCTGCCTCCGTTTATCGCTACGTTAGGGACACAGACCGTAGGCAGAGGAATTGCTCAGATTGCGAATAATAATTATAATACAAACGCCATAGGGGAAGGGGCGAACGGGTTTCGGAATTTCTTTTACTATGGTAAAGTCCTCGGAATTTACAATACGGTCTGGATCGCATTGATTTTATTTCTGATTTTTGATTTTCTGCTCAGTAAGACAAGGACCGGCAGATATTTATATGCCGTGGGAAGCAATAAAGAGGCGGCTAAATTATCGGGTGTTAATACGATGAGTACGGTTATGACTGCCTATGTCGTAAGCTCCTTCTGCGCCGCCGTCGTTGGCTTCAGTGTGACTGCAACGGCAGGAATGGGGAGCATGGATGCCGGTAACATGTATGAAACCTATGCGGTAGTGGCATCCGTGATCGGTGGGGTTTCGACGCTGGGAGGCCAGGGAATTCTGATTGGAACGGTGGTTGGTGCATCCATCTGGGGAGTTCTTCAAAACGGTCTTCAATTCGCAGGTGCGCCGGTAGCGATCCGCAATATCGTCATTGGTGCCATCGTTGTGATATCGGTTTTATTGGATGTTGTAATACGAAGAGGCAATTTAATTATGAAAAGAGCGAAGGTATTCGGCGGAAAGGAAAGCCTCTGAATATACCACAAAAGAGATGGAGGAGCATCCGTTGAAACAGAATCGGAAGTTACTATTCACACCCGACATGTATGCCATGTTATGATTTCGACAAATGTATCCGATTCGGAGATGCTTTCGCTTAATTGCATTACGTAGCGGTACNNACGAATGCAAATACTCCTGATCGGATATCATTTGCCGAAATCATAGGATAGACTTTGCCCGGGTGTGAACAGTAACAATCGGAGCGGATGGAACAGTGAGGAGAATTTCCGTGATATTAGAGCATCGTGCTTTAATAATATAAAAGTGAATTAAAAAGGGGGTACAAAATGAAGAAGTTACTTGCTTTCGTTTTATCTATGATTATGGTAATGGCACTGCTTGCCGGATGCAGCAGCGATAAGCCGAAGGAAGCAGCCAGTACGAAGGAGGGTACAACCAAAGAGAATTCGAATAAAAAAGAAGATACGAAAAAGGATACGGGCAAAAAGGAAGATACATCTAAAAAACACAAAGTAATATTGATAACCATGGACAGTATTGACCAGCACTGGGTAAATGTTGATAAGGGTGCACAGAAAGCGGCTGATGAGCTGGGAGCGGAATATAAATGGATGGCTCCGGATAAAAAGGACGATGCCCAGCAGATTGAGCGGGTGAATAATGCGGTAGCGGACGGCGCAGATGCTATTGTGATCGCAGCGAATGGGCCGGATGCGATTACAGCAGCGCTGGATGAAGCCAAAACCGCAGGGATCAAAATTGTCTATGTGGATTCCCCTGCTAATACCGAGGCCTGTGCTACATTTTCAACCAACAATAAGGCAGCCGGTAAAACTGCGGGAGGGGTATTACTGGATGAGCTAAAGGCGAAGGGCATTTCGGAAGGGAAAATAGGAATTGTAAATGTGAATCCATCCACTGATTCTGTCGTACAGAGGGAGGCAGGTTTCCGCGAAGCCTTTGAGGGAACAAATTTTGAAATTCTCGAAACCCAATATGGGGAAGGAGATGTTGCAAAATCGCAGGAAATTGCAGATAACTACATCACTCAGGGCATTGTCGGTATCTTCGGAACCAACGAGGGCGGATCCGTTGGTGTCGGAAATGCGATCAAGGGCGCCGGCGGAGGTGTTGTCGGAGTCGGATTTGATAAGTCGGATGCAAATGTTTCGTTAGTCAAGGATGGATCCCTCCTCGCAATTATGGCTCAGAATCCGGATGTCATGGGATATGAGGGCGTAAAGGCAGCCATTCAGGCAATTAACGGAGAGGAAATCCCGGAGAAGGATGTGGATACCGGGGTATCGGTGATCACAAAGGATGCCTTACCGTAGGGTGGCTTGCCGATTCGGAAACTAAAAATGATATGAGCATCGTAAGTCATATAGAAACAAGGAACATGAATGAAAGGGCGTGCTGCAGAGCCAACTTTTCCGGTTGGGGTGCAGCGCGCCCTTAAAAGATGTCCAAAAAATTGTTACTATTCACACCCGACATGTATACCATGTTATGATTTCGACAAATGTATCCGATTCGGAGAC
>DOWG01000052.1:0-2773 GCA_003519685.1 Lachnospiraceae bacterium | reverse complement strand
GCCCAGGTGTGAACAGTAACAAAAAATCTAATATTTTCGAAAAAAAGTTCTTGCAAAAGAAAAAATCATAGTGTATAATAACAAATGTTGTGACATTGATAGCGTAGAAGCGTGAGGTTGCTGCTGATTTTCAGCAGGTTTTTCCGTGGAGCGAAGGTCAAGTTATGAAACTGGCGACAAGTCACTGTACAAATTAATGTTCTGCATTTAGCAGAGAAGACGTGTGAAAATTTTCTTTCTACGTTCCAAGGTAAACCGGGATCGGTTTGCCAGTTTGTTCGAAAAAAGAAGATACGCACGGGTGAGTGTACAGTCACCACTTGTCGTACTGAAATTAAGTGCGAAAAGGAGGCGGCTTTTTTTATGGCAAGTCAAGTAATGAGAATCACATTAAAGGCGTATGATCATCATCTCATCGATCAATCNNGCTGTTCATAAATACAAAGATTCCAGAGAGCAGTTTGAGCAAAGAACACATAAGAGACTGATTGATATCATTACACCAACACAGAAGACAGTAGATGCATTATCCAGATTGGAAATGCCTGCAGGTGTGTACATCGACATCAAGATGAAAACAAAATAATTGATGTGATATCAGAAAGCAAGCGTAAAGTAAAAGCAAATTATTATTAATTAAGAAGAAATCCTTGTGGTTTATCATAGAAAAATTATTTACACGGGTAGACCGTCTAGGATGATTGCAATGTAAACACGATATCGTGTTGCAATCCGCTGTAGATTAAATAGGAGGTAAAAGAATGAAGAAAGCGATTTTGACTACGAAAGTCGGAATGACCCAGGTCTTCGGTGATAATGGAGAACTTGTTCCGGTAACCGTACTTCAAGCCGGTCCAATCAGCGTAACGCAAGTTAAGACGGTAGAGAATGATGGATACGCAGCAGTACAGGTTGGTTTTGGCGATATCAGAGATCGTCTGGTAAATAAACCAAGAAAGGGACAATTTGCAAAAGCAGGTGTTGCAAATAAAAGATTTCTTAAAGAATTCAAGTTTGAGAATGCTGCTGACTATAAGGTAGGGCAAGAAATCAAGGCGGATATCTTTTCGGCAGGTGATAGAATTGATGCTACCGCTAAGTCAAAGGGTAAGGGTTTCCAGGGTGCTATTAAAAGACACGGATTATCCAGAGGACCGATGAAGCATGGTTCCAAGTATCATAGACATGCAGGTTCCAGTGGTTCTGCTACCAGCCCGGGCCGTGTACTGAAAGGCAAGAAGATGCCCGGACAGATGGGTAGCGTAAAGGTTACGATGCAGAACCTTGAAGTAATAAGAGTAGATGCTGAAAAGAATCTGATCTTAGTGAAAGGTGCCGTACCGGGTGCAAAAAAATCCCTAGTAATCCTGAGGGAATCAGTAAAGGCAAACTAGAGCTTTAAGAAAGGAGGAACTTAAGTAATGGCAAATGTAGCTGTTTATAATATCGAAGGCAAGAAAGTTGATACATTAGAATTGAACGATGCTGTCTTCGGAGTAGAGATAAATAATCATTTAGTTCATATGGCTGTTGTTTCACAATTAGCAAACAAACGCCAGGGAACACAGAGCGCAAAAACCCGTGCTGAAGTAAGCGGCGGTGGTAGAAAGCCTTGGAGACAAAAGGGTACCGGTCATGCCAGACAGGGTTCAATCAGATCCCCTCAATGGAAAGGCGGCGGTGTTGTATTTGCTCCAAAGCCAAGAGATTATTCCTTCAAGATGAACCGAAAGGAAAAAGCGCTTGCAATCAAATCCGTTTTAACCTCGAAGGTTCAGGAAGAGAAGATCGTTGTTTTAGATCAATTAAGCTTTGACGAGATTAAGACCAAGAAAATGAAGGCAATGCTGGACAGCTTTAAGCTAGAGAAAGCACTTGTTGTTCTTGATAAGAGAGAGGAGAATGTAATCCTTTCTGCAAGAAACCTTCCGAAAGTAAGAACTGTATTAACAAACTCCATTAATGTATACGACATTCTAAAGTATGATACGCTGGTATTAACCAAGGATGCTGTAGCGAAAATTGAGGAGGTGTACGCATAATGGCAGATTTAAAATATTATGATGTAATCCTGAAGCCAATCGTAACTGAGAAGAGTATGAATTCCATGAGCGAAAAGAAGTACACATTTTCAGTTCATCCGGAAGCTACAAAGAATCAGATTAGAGAAGCTGTTGAAAAGATGTTTGCCGGCACAAAGGTTGTTAAGGTAAATACCATGAACTTAGACGGAAAGAACCGCAGACGCGGCAATACCGTAGGCAAGACAGCAAAGGAAAAGAGAGCCGTTGTACAGCTTACCGCTGACAGCGCAGATATTGAGATATTCTCCGGACTATAAGAGAAATTGTCCGTTGTACGAAAAGGAACGGAATACAGGTGAAGAGGCAAAAGAATAATTCACTTGTGGGAAGTTCACGAAATGAGAATAAGGATGCAGACAAGAAAACAAATTATTGCATCAATTGAAAGGAGTTTAAAACATGGGAATTAAAACATATCGCCCATATACACCTTCCAGACGAAACATGACTGGTTCTGATTTTGCTGAGATTACAGCTTCAAAGCCGGAGAAGTCCTTAGTGGTATCTTTAAATAAGAATGCAGGACGTAACAATCAAGGTAAGATCACGGTTAGACACCAGGCTGGCGGATCTAGAAGAAAATATAGAATTATTGACTTTAAGAGAAGAAAAGATGGTATTCCTGCAAAGGTTATCAGCATTGAATACGATCCAAACAGAACAGCAAATATTGCATTGATCGCTTATGC
>DOWG01000199.1:2470-2845 GCA_003519685.1 Lachnospiraceae bacterium | reverse complement strand
GCCCAGGGTGTGAACAGTAACCATAAAAGTAAATTTAGGAGGGATTACAATAAATAAGAAGACACATATTAAACTATACAATATTATATTTCCGATCTGGCTGCTTTGGATTATTCCGATGACATGGCTGATCGTTCTGCCGACGAATTTTTTGATCGACTCCTTGGCAGTTTACCTTACCTTAAAATTTGTAAAGGCGGAGGATGTTAGAAACATTTATAAAAAGACGATTCTTAAAGTTTGGGGTTTCGGGTTTCTGGCGGATTTCATCGGAACGATCCTTATGTTTATTCCAAACCTGATACATTTTGATTCGAATACAGAGCTTAGTGACTGGTGGTATAAGAATCTGGCAAATGCAGTATCCTATAACCC
>DOWG01000199.1:1707-2317 GCA_003519685.1 Lachnospiraceae bacterium | reverse complement strand
GAAAGAGAGTAACAGTCTGAAAAATTGATCAAAGGAGATTACGACGATGGAACGATTGATTGGTACTGTATCAAGGGGAGTTCGCGCTCCGATTATTCGCGAGGGTGATGATATTGCAGAAATAGTGGTGGATAGCGTTATAAATGCAGCAAAAAGCGAAGGCTTTGCGCTTCATGATAGAGATGTGGTTGCTGTGACAGAGGCGGTAGTGGCTCGTGCACAGGGAAATTATGCTACGGTTGAGCAAATTGCCGAGGATGTCCGTTCAAAATTNNCAGGGAGCGAAGAAAATTGTATTAATGCTGAGCTATCCGTCCGATGAGGTTGGCAACCACCTGCTTGATCTGGATTTGCTGGATGAAAAGGGAATCAACCCATGGAAAGATGTGCTAAGCGAAGAACGATACCGCGAGCTATTCGGATACGGTACGCATCGGTTTACCGGAGTAGATTATATCGAATACTATAAAGAACTGATTAAGAATGCCGGATGTGAGGTACAGGTAGTGTTTGCAAATGATTGCCGTGCCATTCTGGATTATACGAAGAGTGTACTATGCTGCGATATTCATAGCCGGAACCGTTCCAAACGTCTGCTGAAAGCAGCAGG
>DOWG01000199.1:0-1549 GCA_003519685.1 Lachnospiraceae bacterium | reverse complement strand
CTGGCTGACCCGGTTGTGTCTCCCGCTTACACCGATGGGCTGGAAGGACAACCCAATGAGGTCAAGCTAAAATATCTTGCAGACAATGAATTCCCTGATTTGGAAGGGGAGGAGCTAAAGAAAGCAATCACTGAATTTATCCGTCATAAAGATAAGGATCTGGTTGGCCAGATGGCTTCCCAGGGGACGACCCCTCGGCGTCTAACGGATCTGATCGGTTCGCTCTGTGATCTGACATCCGGCAGTGGTGACAAGGGAACTCCAATTGTTTTAGTACAAGGATATTTTGATAATTATACAAATTAACCTCATCAGGGAAGAGGACTTACCTGTTTTAGCAGGAGTTCAAGCTCCTGCCAAAATGCCATGTAGTGGCAATGAGGTTATGCGCAAGTAGTGTAAGCGGATAAACTTGCCTGCAGGCGAGTGGAATATCCGCTTTGAATCCGGATAGGGATGATGAAAAACCGGACGGAGAAATGGATTCATTCTACTAGAGAATTCATCGGATCATTATTTTACCGGAGAGAAATGGGAATGGAAGATAGTGTAAGGACAGCTTCGCTTTGCAGTAACAAGGAGAATCCTTATGCTATCTTCTTTGATTTTTCTATGTTATTGCCTATAATAACATAAAATAGGTAATTACAAAAGTTCAATAATAATATGAGAATAGGACAGGTTGATTGAATGGAAGAAGGCAAGAGAAAGGAATATAATATTCATGGCAGAAATTATATTTTCACCAGAGAAGTGAAGGAAAATGAGCAGATAAGAAGAAGCTTTTATCAATTGGCGCGTAAGGTTTACGGATTGGATTTTGAACCTTGGTATGAGAACGGTTATTGGGGGAATAACTATATACCATATGTACTTATGGAGGAAGATACGGTAGTCGCTAATATCTCAGTAAATATAATGAGCACAAGATGGCAGGATCAGCCCAAACGCTATATTCAGTTGGGAACGGTTATGACAGATGAAAATTATCGGGGCAGAGGTCTAAGCCGTTTTCTGATGGAGAAAATCCTGGCAGACTGGAAAGACCGATGCGATTCCCTCTATCTATTTGCTAACAATAGCGTACTGGAATTCTACCCGAAGTTTGGATTTGAAAGAGCGCCGGAATACCAGTGCCAGAAAATCATACCAAGGAGAGAAGGGCAAAACAGCGGGAATTCTATGAATCAAAAGGCTCGTGTCACAGTGAAAAAGCTTGCTATGTCACAAGCCAAAGACCGATTGCTTTTACAAAACCTGTATCGGTATTCGAATCCTTACTCTGCGCTGCCTATGGAGGAGAATGAAGGGCTGCTTATGTTTTACTGTTCGCAGTTCAGGAAGGATAATGTCTATTCTATCGCTTCTTGTGAAACCATTGTCATTGCGGAATATGAAGAAGCGGGTGAAAAATTAATCTGCTATGATATCTTCGGCAAAGGAAAATGTTCATTGGAGGAGATAATTGATTTTATGGCTAAGGAAAATACCAAGACCGTTCTACTGGGATTTCCTCCAAAGCAGACATTCGGTTTTACGATTCATGAGT
>DOWG01000099.1:266-3505 GCA_003519685.1 Lachnospiraceae bacterium | reverse complement strand
GAGGATACGATTACCCTGCCGTCTAATACCAGAATGCTTTCCATCAGGCATCTTCCGAGAATGTGGTTCTGCATATAGGTTTTCGTATAGAAGGTATCTTGAATCAGCTCGGAAAATGCAATTCCTTTCCGCATCAGCTTACCGGCTATATTCATTGTCGTCTCTGTTGTATTCGAATGCTTGAACACACCGGTATCATGGATAATTCCAACGTACAGGGAGCTGGCTATTTCCTTCGTAATACGCTCCTCCTCCATCAGGGTAAAGATCACTTCACTCGTTGAGGAGGCATCTGCCACAACATGATTCACATCAGCAAAATGAGTATTACTTATATGGTGGTCAATATTGATCGTTTTTCCGGCTGAATTAAAATATTTAACCGCATTCCCCAACCGGTCCAGACTTCCGCAATCCAAAGAAATAAATAAGTCATAGATATCGTCCGATTCGCAGCTATGTTTGATTGCATCAACTGCGGAAAGAACGCGGAACTCATTTCCAAATGGCTCCAGATACAAATCAATCTTTTCGATACCCAATTGTTCCCGGCTGTTTCTTAAATATTGATATAAAGCCGTGGAGGAGCCGATGCAATCCCCGTCCGGTCTTACATGGCCGGCGATTGCAATCTTCTTTGCACCTATGATTTCCTCTATTATTTTCTTCATCGCTATCACCTTCTCATTCGCATTATAAGGTAATTTCGTTCCTATGATTCCTGATCGTCCTCTATATCGTCCGGTGCATTCGCATCTTCCTGATGATTCTCTTTGTTCACTTCATCAATTAATTTTGACATTTTCACCCCATATTCAATGGAGTTATCAGGGATAAAGAATAATTCCGGTGTATTTCTTAAATTCAGCTCCTTCGCTAGTTGTCCCCGTAAGAAGGATGCTGCACTTTTTAGTCCCTGCCGGGTGGATTCTTTGGAAGCATCGTCTCCAAGTACACTGATATAAACCTTCGCGGTCTTTAAATCCGGAGCAACCTCAACCGAAGTCACAGAGGTCATCGGATTAATCCTTGGATCCTTTAACTCTCTGCTGATGATATTACTCAGAACTTTTTGTACTTCAACATTGATTCTGGTGTTTTTTATACTATTTTTTCTCATACAATCACCAATCCTTTCTTACCCGGTAAAACATATAATAGCTNNCTTATCTTGGTACCTCCGCCATGATATACAGTTCAACCTTGTCGCCTTCCTTGATGTCATTATACTTTTCAAACACCAGTCCGCATTCATAACCGGCAGCGACTTCCTTAACATCATCCTGGAATCTCTTCAAAGATACTAAATCGCCATCATAAAGCAGCGCATCATCCCTGTAAACTCTGGCTTTACAGCCTCTTTGAACCTTGCCGTCCAGAACATAGGAGCCTGCGATCGTTCCGACACCGGAGGCCTTAAAGGTCTGGCGTACCTCTGCATGACCGATAATTTTTTCTTCATACACAGGGTCCAGCATACCCTTCATTGCAGCTTCAATATCATCAATTGCATTATAGATGACACGGTAAAATCGAATGTCAACCTTCTCACGGTTTGCCGTATCCTTCGCCGCATTATCCGGTTTTACATTAAAGCCGATAATGATTGCATTGGATGTACTGGCTAAGATAACATCGGATTCATTGATCGCACCGACACCGCCATGGATCACCCGGACAGCGACCTCCTCATTGCTTAGTTTTACAAGACTCTGCTTCATTGCCTCCACGGAGCCCTGAACATCCGCTTTAATAATCAGATTAAGCTCCTTGATATTGCCCGCTTGAATCTGAGAGAATAAACCATCCAGGGACAATCTTGCCTTGGTATCTGCAAGAAGCTTTTCCTTGCCCTGTGTAATAAATGCTTCCGCAATATTTCTTGATTCCTTTTCATTATCGGTTACCATGAAAATCTCACCGGCATCCGGTACTTCATTTAAACCAATAATTTCTACCGGTGTAGAAGGAGCAGCATCCTGTACTCTTCTACTCCTGCCATCTACCATTGCACGAACTTTACCATAACTGGATCCGACAACGATATTGTCTCCGATATGAAGGGTACCCTTTTGTACCAATACTGTAGCAACCGGGCCTCTTCCCTTATCCAGCTTTGCTTCAATAACGACACCCCTTGCATTCCGGTCCGGGTTTGCCTTCAATTCCATCATTTCTGCTTCTAGCAGAATCATCTCAAGCAGCTGGCTGATGCCTTCTCCGGTATGTGCGGATACCGGAACAAAGATGGTATCACCGCCCCAATCCTCTGCAATTAACTCATGTTCCGTTAATTCCTGCTTTACTCTTTCAACATTAGCGCTTGGTTTATCGATTTTATTGATTGCAACAATAATCTTTACTCCTGCCGCCTTGGCATGGCTGATTGCCTCAACGGTCTGCGGCATGACACCATCATCTGCCGCTACGACAAGGATAGCAATATCGGTAGCCTGTGCGCCTCTCATACGCATGGAAGTAAATGCTTCATGTCCGGGTGTATCCAGAAATGTGATCTTTTCGNNCTTCTACTATGGACGCACCTATTGCCTGTGTTATACCGCCTGCCTCTTTGGAAGTTACATTTGTTTTACGGATTGCATCGAGAAGGGAAGTCTTGCCGTGATCCACATGACCCATGACGCAGACTACCGGAGGACGTTTCACTAAGCTTGCCGGATCCTCCTCTTCCTCCTTCAATAACTCTTCCACTTCATTAACAATGACTTCTTTCTCCGCAATAATATCATAACCCAATGCGATTTCTTCCGCTTTTTCATACGTAATCTCGGAATTGATCGAAACCATCTCACCTGCAAGGAATAGTTTTTTAACTATAGCGGCAGCCGGTTTCTTCATCAAATCAGATAGCTCCTTGATTGTTAATACTTCCGGTACCGTAATTACCTTAATTTCCTCTTCCTTTGGCTTCTCTACCGGCTTCGGCTTTATAAACTGGCCTTTTCTAGGAGCAAGTTTAGCTATATCGTCCTTCATATCATCTCGGCGAGCCATACCGTTTCTATCTTTATAGCTTCTTTCCTTATTCATCCTGTCCCTATTTCTCTTATTACTATTGTCGCTTTTTTCTGCTACTTTTTGGTCTAAAATCTGTTGATCAAAATTCTTCCTTTCATTTTTTCCGGAACTTCCCCGCCTGTTATTACCACCTCTGGAAGAATTATTGTAGCTGGTATTCGTGTCTTCATCCTTATTATATCCGCTATTATACCCACCGG
>DOWG01000099.1:0-138 GCA_003519685.1 Lachnospiraceae bacterium | reverse complement strand
TACTGGGAATAACCTCCCTGCCGCGTTCCTCCCTGGCGTGTATCTTCCTGACGGTTTCCTCCCTGCGGTCTTTGTCCCTGTCCGCCGGTGCTCCGATAACCCTGGCGCGCTCCATCTGTGGATCTTTGCCCCTGCTGA
>DOWG01000182.1 GCA_003519685.1 Lachnospiraceae bacterium | reverse complement strand
AGGTCCTATTCATATCAAAATCTTAAAATGACTTATGACACTCTAATCAAGAATTTGCTAGAAGAAAGAGGTATTGGAATGAGTAACATATGGCATGACATTAGTCCTGACAGAATCAAACCGGATGATTTTATTGCAGTAATTGAGATTTCAAAAGGCAGCAAGAAAAAATATGAACTTGATAAGGAAACGGGCTTAATTATACTGGATCGTATTCTATATACTTCGACGCATTATCCCGCAAATTATGGGTTTATCCCAAGAACCTACGGAGACGACCTGGATCCATTAGATGTGTTAGTGCTATGTTCGGAACCGATCGAACCAATGTCGCTGGTACGGTGCTTTCCGATTGGAGTTATGAAGATGATGGATAACGGTATGGCGGATGAGAAGATTATAGCGATACCATTCAATGATCCCACCTATAATATGTATTCTCATATTGATGAATTACCAAGCCATATTTTTATGGAAATGAGGCATTTCTTCAGTGTGTATAAGGAACTTGAGAATAAGGAAACGGTGGTAAATGAGTTCGGCGGACCGGAGGAAGCCAGAGAAATTATTGATCACTGTATCGATAACTATATTGAAAAGTTTACGAAATATCATTCATAAGATGGGGCAAAAGTGCATATTTTCCCGGTATAGATAAGATGGAGTCTTGGTCTTTGTATAAAAGATCAGGGCTTTTTTGCTCAAGCCTGGTTTGGTGCTTGAATTTCATAAATAAAACGGATACAATTAGGGTAATGCGGAACTTATTAAGGAGGTCGCCCCATGGGGGAAATAATCATTGAAGAGACGAATTATAAAGCATTTGCACTAACCATGGCATATTTATTTATGCTGGTGGCAGCAATATCGGTGGCAATTTTGGGCGAAATAAAAAACAAAAAGGGATATCTGCTCATCGGAATACTGACGGCGGTTATATTTTTGATTGGATTTCTCTGGGCTTTAGCCAAGGCTTCTAAAATTAAGAGTCTGCTTACCATAACGATGGATGGAATTATTGACAATTCATCGATTGGAGCGATCGGATTTATTTCCTTTGATGACATAAAAGAATTTAAGATAGTAACTTTATATAACAAGAATGCCATTGCGGTAATTCCTAAAAATATAGATATTTTTCTATCCAAATTAACTACAGTGAAGAGACGGCAGGTGAAACGAAACATTCACTTAAATCTGCCGCCGGTAGCAATTATGGTGGATATGGCAAAGAATATGGAGCCGGAGGATATATTATCATTATTGCAAAAAAGGCTGTCCGATTACAGCAGGTTATATGAGTAAAAATATAATAGGCAGATTGTCGGAAATAGAACAAATTATTGTTGAAAAAATCGATTGTTTTATTGGTCAAACTATGATAATATAGGTAATTGTGATATGTTATACAAATTTTCCTTGTTCTTTCAAAGCAAATGGTTACTTCGTCGGCCGGATGCTAAGGAAAGAGCCAGAGACCAGAAGGAGGTGCAAGACAACTATGAATCAATATGAATTAGCCTTAGTTGTAAATGCAAAAATCGAGGATGAAGCCAGATTAGCAACACTAGAAGCAGTAAAAGAACTTATTGCCAGATTCGGCGGTACAGTTACGAATGTTGATGACTGGGGAAAGAAAAGATTAGCTTATGAAATTCAGAAAATGAAGGAAGGCTATTACTATTTCATCCAATTCGACGCTGATTCAACCGTTCCTAATGAAATTGAACAAAGAGTTCGTATCATGGAGAACGTTATCAGATATTTGTGCATTAGACGGGATGTGTAATGCTAGTTACTCCCCTAAGGCGCATGGAAAGGGAGGTAGTATTTTATGAATAAAGCTATATTAATGGGCCGTTTGACCAGAGACCCCGAGGTGCGGTATTCGCAAGGGGAAAATGCAACGGCAGTTGCTAGATTTACATTAGCGGTGGATCGTAGATTCAAGAGAGCGAATGACTCACAGGATGCAGATTTTATTGGCTGTGTTACCTTTGGAAAGACAGCGGAATTTGTGGAGAAGTATTTCAGGCAAGGTATGAAGATGGCAGCTGTCGGTAGAATTCAAACAGGTAGTTATACGAACAAAGACGGACAAAAGGTTTATACAACCGATGTTGTATTAGATGAAGTTGAATTTGCAGAGAGTAAAGCTGCAAGTCAGAATGCATCTGATTACAAAACAAGCGGTTCACATAATGATTTTAAACCAGAGCCAAGCTCAGCAATGGGTGACGGATTTATGAATATTCCGGATGGTATAGACGAAGAATTACCATTTAACTAGACTTGATATCTAGATAATATTTGGGATAAGGAGGTCATGAAATGCCAGCAAATAAGAATGAAAGAAACGATTCTTCTATGAGAAGAAAGCCTTTCGCTCGCAGAAGAAAGAAGATTTGTGTATTCTGTGCAGATAAGAATCATGCAGAAATTGATTATAAAGATGTGAATAAATTAAAGAGATATGTATCGGAAAGAGGTAAGATTCTTCCGAGAAGAATTACCGGTAACTGCGCAAAGCATCAGAGAGCTTTAACCGTTGCTGTTAAGCGTGCAAGACATATTGCTTTAATGCCTTACACGATGGATTAGTAAAACGAAAGCCATTACATGACCTGGATAGGAGACTTTATCTGGGTTGTGTAGTGGCTTTTCGATTCCGGTTACCATTGATATTATTATATCATGAACAAAAAACATGTTCATGATCTTGTCACTCCACTCGGAAATTGCAAGCGAGCTTGCATTTCCTCATTCCGTTTTTATTGTACATATGGAACGCATCTTTCTCCTTTTGGCCTTTCTCCGATTCCCGCCGATATATCACGATCAAAAAAAACTTCCCTTACCGCTGACTTAATGCTATAATATAGATTAGTATCTTTTTCTATTAGGTTGGCATATTATTGCTTTGCGCTGGATATAGAAATTATAAAGGAGCCTTTGCTATGAGCAGTAAAGTAAGGATAAGGAGTGCACTAAGAGGGTATTTACTGTGGCCCATTATTCTAACAGGTTTATTACTTTGCATGAATCTGAGTATCTATGTACTTGATAAAAAAGCGGGACTTGTTATGTCCGTTTTTGTACTTGTTTATTTTCTTATAGCAATCACGGTATTTTACTTAAAAAGGCATAAGATAGCCTCCGAGCTGGTTCATTATGCGATGGATTACGGACAAGTCCAGAAACTGCTGTTGAAGGAATTAGCGCTTCCCTATGCGATCCTGGATGTAGAAGGAAGAACGCAGTGGGGCAATGATGCCTTTTTGGAAATCATTAATGAGAAAAAGAGTGTTCGAAAGTCGATCACCAATATATTTCCAGAGATAACGGCAGATAAGCTGCCGGCAAGGGAAAAGGACGAATCTATTCACATAACTTACAATCAGCGGGAGTATTGGGTTCTACTGCGTAAAATGATCGTTCCCAGTTTTGATGAGGATTTTCATTGGAATATAGAAGATTCAGTTAATGTATGGTCCAGTAAGAATGCTCTGATTGCTATGTATTTATACGATGAGACGGAGATTATCTCCTTAATGAAGGCGAATACGGAGCAGAAGCTGATAATTGGTCTGCTTTATATTGATAATTATGAGGAAGCGTTAGAGACAATCGATGAGGTCAGACGATCCCTCCTTACCGCTTTAGTCGACAGAAAAGTCAATAAATACATGCAGGGAATCGATGCAGTCATTAAGAAGATGGAGAAGGATAAATACTTTTTCGTATTTCAGCAGAAATACCTGCATTATCTTCAGAGTAATAAGTTCTCGATTCTTGAGGAGGTCCGAGGGATCAACATCGGTAATGAAATGTCCGTAACCATCAGCATCGGCCTTGGTGTGAATGCGGATACCTATATCGAAGGTTACGAATATGCAAGAGCAGCCATGGATCTGGCCTTGGCCAGAGGCGGAGATCAGGCGGTTGTTAAGGATCGGGATAAGATCGCTTACTATGGCGGCAAGAGTATTCAGATGGAGAAAAGCACCCGTGTTAAGGCGAGGGTGAAAGCCCATGCATTTCGCGAGTTCGTAGAAGCCAAGGACAAAATCGTTGTCATGGGACATAAGATCGGCGATGTGGATTCCTTAGGAGCGGCAATCGGTGTTTATCGTATTGCAAAGACCTTCAACAAAAAGGCCCATATTGTAATTAATGAGATTACGACTTCCTTACGGCCTATGCTGAATCGGTTCGTTGGGAATCCCGATTATGAAGAGGATATGTTTCTTAAGAATGAGCAGGTTAAGGAGATTGTGGATATCAACACTTTGCTTGTTATTGTAGACGTTAACCGTCCCAGCTATACGGAGTGTAAAGAGCTATTGGATTATACCAAGACGGTGGTCATTTTTGATCATCACAGGCAGACAAATGAAGCAATTGATACGGCAGTCCTTTCCTATATTGAGCCGTATGCATCCTCTACCAGTGAGATGATCGCAGAGATACTGCAGTATATTGGCGGTAATTTAAGATTGAAGCCGGTGGAAGCCGATGCGCTTTATGCAGGAATTATGATTGATACGAATAATTTCTTAACAAAAACCGGTGTCAGGACTTTTGAAGCGGCTGCATTCCTGCGCAGAAGCGGCGCGGATGTAACCAGAATCCGTAAGCTGTTCCGCAGCGAGATGATTGATTTTAAGACTAAGGCAGATGCGGTCCGTAATACGGAGATTTATCATGGATGCTTTGCTATCACGGTTTGCGCCAGCTCAGAGGTTGACAGTCCTACTATACTGGGTGCCCAGGTGGCAAACGAGCTATTAAATATAAATGGTATCAAGGCTACCTTTGTCTTAACAGAGTACAATAATCAGATCTATATCAGCGCAAGATCTATTGATGAGGCCAATGTGCAGATTATCATGGAAAAACTGGGCGGCGGCGG
>DOWG01000227.1 GCA_003519685.1 Lachnospiraceae bacterium | reverse complement strand
TCGTTCTTTAATAATCCATCCGCGTGAATTCCCGCACGGGTAATATTAAAGTTCTTGCCTACGAACGGTGTTCTGGAAGGAATATGATAACCGATTTCTTTTTCATAATATTCTGCAAGTTCAGTAATAACGGTGGGTTCCATACCATCCAAAGTCCCCTTTAACTGGGCATATTCAATAACCATTGCTTCCAGCGGTGTATTGCCGGTACGTTCTCCAATGCCAAACAGGGAACAATTTACACCGGCAGCACCATAGAGCCATGCCGTTGTCGAATTTACGACCGCTTTGTAAAAATCATTGTGACCATGCCACTCTAACCATTCCGAGGGAACCTCTGCATGAGCCATTAGACCATAGATAATCCCCTGCACGGAGCGCGGAATAACCGCACCCGGGAAATTAACACCGTATCCCATAGTATCACATGCGCGAATTTTAACCGGCATATTATATTCTTTTGAGAGCTTCATTAGTTCTCTGCAGAACGGTATCACAAAACCATGAATATCGGAACGCGTGATATCCTCCAGATGACATCTTGGTGATATCCCGGTTTCAAGGCACTGCCGTACGATCGTCAGATAATGATTCATGGCTTCTCTCCGGGTCATTTTCATCTTATAAAAGATATGATAATCCGAGCAGCTGACCAATATTCCCGTTTCTTTCATACCAATCTCCTTGACCAGTTCAAAATCTTTCTTGCTGGCCCGGATCCAGGAAGTAACCTCCGGGAATTTATAGCCGCGTTCCATACATTTGTAAACAGCATCCCGGTCCTTTTTGCTATATAAGAAAAATTCACACTGGCGGATGATTCCCTTCGGACCGCCCAGACGGTGAAAATAATCATACATGGTAACAATCTGTTCTGTTGTATATGGGGCTCTAGACTGCTGCCCGTCGCGAAAGGTGGTATCCGTTATAAAGATCTCATCCGGAAAATGATGCGGCACAATCCGATCATTGAAGGCAATCTTAGGTATCTCGTCATATGGAAACAAGTTACGGAAGGTGTTCGGTTTTTCAACGTCTACAAGCGGATAAATCGGCTCCTCTAATTCCAGCAGGTTATTATACGGATTAATAAATACTTTTCTCTGATCCATCAATATCGTCTCCATCTATTTAAATTTGTTCTATTGTATACAATTATACTTGTATTGTCAATAATGATTTTACAGTATTATTCCCTAAAATTGATATGAGGTCATAAGTCATTTTAAGGTTTTGATATGAATGTTCATTGTTTTTATATGACTTATGATACTCAAAGCAAAATTTTGATTCTATAAAAAAGGCCTGTTCCGTAATCGAAACAGGTTAATAAACATTTCATTGGTTGAATATATATGCATATCCGCAGAGGAATATCCATTTTCTATATGTATTTGATAAGAATCGCATAGGCAATCGGTACCAGTACGGCAGGCAGCAGATTACCTACCTTGATTTTCTTTCCGAATATCATGTTAATTCCGATTCCCAGAATTAATACGGAACCGACAAAGGAGATATTACGAATCAGCGTATCACTTAAGAACGGTTCAATAAAGGTAGCAGAAAGCGTAATGGCACCTTGGTAGAGAAAAATCGGAATGATAGAGAAAAACACGCCGATTCCCAAAGTGGAGGCGAAAAAAATTGCAACCACGCCATCGATGATTCCTTTAGCAATCAGCATAGAAGGCTCTCCCGCCAAGCCATCCTGCAGGGAACCGATGATTGCCATGGCACCGACGCAGAAAAGCAAGGAGCTGTTCACAAAGCCCTCTACGAATCCATTTCCCTTCTCCCCCTTTACCTTGAGAGATTTCTTAATCCATTCACCAAACTGGTCCAGTCGTTTCTCGATATCAATCCACTCACCTAGAAAGCCTCCGAGTGCAAGGGAAATAATCATTAGCATCACATTCGTTGTTTCCAGCTGATTTTCTTCCACAACAAGCAGTCCCTGGAGCGCCCCGCTTATCCCAATAAACATAACCGCCAGACCTAAAGCGTTCATAATTGTTTCCTGGTATTTCTTCTTTAGTCTGCCCTTGGCAGCAATCCCTATGGTGGATCCCACAAGTACCAAAGCCATATTCACCAATGTCCCTAATCCAATCATTCCTTCTATGTCCTGCATAAACTGCCTATGGCACAAAGAGTTTGCCCTGACAAACTCTCCGCAATGATTCTATGCAGGTTTCTCCTTCTCTCCGGTCACACAAGACCGGTTGATTGCTCTACTTCTCTTAATGCATATATGGTTTTTTGAATCAGGTCCTCCAATTCCCATCCCAGCATCCTGGCACCATTTTCAATCACTTCTCGTGAGCACCCGGCAGCAAACTTCTGATTTTTGAATTTCTTCTTAACCGAGCTTACTTCCAGATCCATCGTACTCTTTGACGGGCGCATAATCGCAACGGCACCGATCAATCCGGTAAGTTCATCCACGGCATAAAGTACCTTCTCCATCTCATGCTCCGGCCGGATATCCACGGTTATCCCATATCCATGACTTGCCGTCGCATGAATGATCCGCTCATCCAGTCCGCGATTTCTCATGATCTCCTGTGATTTGATACAATGCTCCTCAGGATACTGTTCAAAATCCAAGTCATGCAGCAGTCCCACCAGACCCCAGAACTCCTCTTCCTCCGGATATCCAAGCTCTCTGGCAAAATATCGCATCGTTCCTTCTACAATGCGCGCATGCTTTTGGTGGAATTCCTCCTGATTATATTCACATAGAAGCTCCCATGCTTCCTCTCTTGTAGGTATTTTCCCCATACGATCCCTCCTTATAAATGTGTTATGAAAAGATTAATTTTACGAATTGTTACTATTCACACCCACCATATATACCATGTTATGATTTCGACAATGTCTCTTTTTTTACTGCGAAATTCAATGAAC
>DOWG01000211.1 GCA_003519685.1 Lachnospiraceae bacterium | reverse complement strand
GAAGTGGTGTTCTGATATTGAGAGACAATTTCTATGATGATGTATTAGGAGTGATACCGGAAGGAAAGAAATTTGATCCATTAATATGGCAATGATATGAAGCACATTATAAACCAGGAAAGGCAGATTATGTGGATGATATTTATTATACGAAACTTTATCACTAAAATAGAGCTGCTGATAATGTAATGATTTAGAATATAAGGACAATATGATCAAGAAAGGAGTTAATATGGAGAATGCAATTACTTATCGTGTATACGGAAGATATGCTCTCTTTACAGATCCATTAACCAGGGTGGGCGGGGAAAAATCCAGCCTTTTCGTACCAACCTATCAAGCTTTGATTGGAATAACGGAATCTATTTACTGGAAGCCGACCATAAGGTGGAAGATTGATAAAGTAAGAGTTATCAATCCGATATGCACCGAATCAAAAGGAACCAGACCCATTCGATATGGGGGAGGAAACGATCTAAGCTATACAACCTATCTTAGAGATGTCGTATACATAGTAAAAGCTCACTTTGAACAAAATCCGAACCGCCCGGACCTGGCACATGATTATAACGAGAATAAGCACTATTTTATTGCAAAGCGATGTCTGGAAAAGGGCGGAAGAAGGGATGTGTTCCTCGGAACAAGGGAATGCAGCGCTTATGTGGAGCAATGCGAATTTAATAAAGAGAAAGGGTTTTATGATTCGCGTGGGGATATGGAATTCGGACTGCAATTTCATAGCTTTTCTTATCCGGATTATAATGGAAAGGATATGCTGTATGCCCAATTTTGGCGGCCGAAGATGGTAAACGGTGTGATTGAGTTTTGCAAACCGGAAGAGTGTACCGTTATCAAAGAGGTACATAAGCAAGGTATGAAAAAGTTTATTGAAGGCAGAAATTTCAGCGGTTTAAATGAGCCCGGCTTGCTGGATGGATATAAGGAGGTACAGGTATGAGTTGGTTAAATATGCTGTATACAACTTATCAAAATATGTCTCAGTCCGAATTATATGAAGATTTACTTCCTATAGCACATACAACACAGCGGGCACAGATCGAAGTGACGATCAATGGGAATAGCGATTTTGTAGCTTCAAAAGTGGTCGCGAAAGATGATGCAGAGACATTAATTCCTTGTACGGAGCAATCTGCAGGACGGTCAGGTTCCCATCCAGTGAATCATCCTTTGATGGATAAACTTCAGTATGTTGCCGGAGATTATACAGAATTTGGCGGAGAAAAGGGGGAATCTTTTCATACCGAATATATGACAGATTTATTGAAATGGTGTGAATCAGAATATGCAAATCCTAAGGTAAAAGCACTTTACAACTATTTGAAAAAAGGAACCTTAATATCCGATCTGGTGAAAGATAAAGTGCTGTACTGCGATGAAAACAATAAGCTTATTAAAAATCATCCGAACAAAGCGAAAGCACCTGAGATATTCAGAGTGGTACAAGGGGTTCAAAGTGATGCCTTCGTACGTTTCCGGGTAACTGGAATCGATAACATTACAGCCTTATGGCAAGATAAAAAATTACAGACGGATTATATCAATTACTATTTAAGCAACCGGGATGGTAATGAGCTATGTTATGTTTTGGGAAAAAGGATGAGCTGTTCCTTGAATCATCCCAATAAGATAAGAAACACCGGAGACAAAGCAAAATTGATTTCTGCTAATGATACGTCCGGTTTTACTTATAGAGGCAGATTTACAGATGCAGAAGAAGCAGTAGGAGTTAGCTATGAAGTATCTCAGGGGGCACATAATGCTCTTAAGTGGCTGATTGGGCATCAGGGACGTAATTATGGAGGAAGAGTCTATGTTGTCTGGAACCCGAGAGGGTATGAGGTGCCGGATATCAATAAAGATAGCTATGAAGCGTTATTAGGAATAAATCAAAAGCTGCCATATACAGCCAAAGAATTTGCAGATCAATTTCATAGAGCAATGTCAGGATACAAAGGGAAATTACAATATTACGATCAAATCATCATCCTGGGGATTGATGCTGCTACTACCGGCAGAATGGCTATTACATTTTATCGGGAGATGTTGGGGAATGAGCTGATCGATAATATAGAGCATTGGCATGTGACATGTGCATGGAGGCACAGATATAAATTTAAAGAGGATAAAAGCGTACAGGAATTCTATGGGGCCCCGTCTCCAAACGATATTGCACTTGTTGCATTTGGGACAGAGCGGACAAATTATCTTGAAATGGACGATAAGCTTCGGGCAAATGTTGTGGAACGAATTTTACACTGTATTATTGATAGAACACCGTTGCCCTATGATATTGTGAATGCGGCGTATGGGAATATGTGTCATCCACAAAATTATAGTAATCGAAATACTTGGCAGAAAGTACTAAGTATCAGCTGCTCGTTAATCAAAAAATATTATTATGATCATAGTAAGACACAAGAAAAGGAGGAATGGAACGTGGAAATTAATCAAAAGGAAGAAAGTATGCCCTATCTGTGTGGGAGACTATTGGCAGTGGCAGATGCATTAGAGAAAGGTGCACTTGGTGGGGAAAACCGTACAACTACCGCAATGAGGTATTTTACCAAATTTGTTGAGCATCCATGTCAGACTTGGGATGTCATTAACAGATCACTGCCGCCGTATATTGCTAAACTTGGCGGAAACGCAGTGTATTACCTGAAGCAATTGGGAGAGATTTCTGCAAAGATACCGGAAAATGATTTCCTAAAGGCAAAGAATCTGGATGGCAGAATGGCTCTTGGATTTTATTCACAACAAAATTTTATTTACACGAAAAAGGAAGATAAAGAAAAAAACAAAGATGAAAATAAGGAGGATTAATTATGGCAATGCTTGAAAACAAAATTGATTTTGTAGCAATTATAACATGCAAGAATGCGAATCCAAATGGAGATCCGCTGAACGGAAATATGCCAAGAAAAACATATAAGGGATATGGGGAAATCTCTGACGTTTGTATTAAGAGAAAAATCCGAAACCGGTTATTGGATATGGGTGAGAATATCTTTGTACAATCGGATGATAAAAAAGTGGATGGATTCAACAGTTTGAGAGAACGTGCAGATTCTAATCCGGAATTAAAAGCAGCTGAAAAAGCAAAAAACAGAGATGAGTTTGCTAAAATAGCATGTGCATCATGGGTCGATGTGCGAAGTTTTGGACAAGTATTTGCTTTCAAAAGTGACAAGGATAAAGATAAAGGAGGCGGGGTTTCGGTAGGTGTAAGAGGGCCGGTATCGATTCAGCCTGCCTTTAGCGTCGAGACAATAGACATTACGAGTACACAGATAACGAAGAGTGTGAATAGCGAAACAAAAGAAGGAAAGAAAAGTTCGGATACCATGGGAATGAAGCACAGAGTTGATTTTGGGGTATATCTTCTGAAGGGGAGTATTAATGTTCAGCTTGCGGAAAAGACAGAATTTACGGAAGAAGATGCCACTAAAATAAAAGAAGCAATTCGTACTTTATTTGTGAATGATAGCTCGTCTGCGCGTCCGGAAGGTACCATGTGCGTAGAAAAGCTATATTGGTTTGTTCATAATAATAAAATTGGCCAGTATTCATCGGCAAAGGTTCATAATTCTGTTAATGTTGAATTTATTGCGGATCCGATGTCTGTGACGGATACATTAGAGGACTATAAAATTACCGTGAATAAACTGGAAGGTCTGGATTGTGATGTGTCCGATGGAATATAAAGAAGAAGATTATCTTATGTTATCAGGTATCCAGCATTATGTATTTTGCCGCAGACAGTGGGCTTTAATACATATAGAAAAGCAATGGGAGGAAAATGTCAGGACAATTGAAGGGCAATTAATACATCAGAAAGCACATGATAAGTTCTTCTCTGAGACAAGGGGTAATATTATCATTTCAAGAGGGATGCCGGTTTATTCGGCATCTCTTGGAACAAATGGTGAATGTGATGTAGTGGAATTTCACAGAGGTACATCTGGTGTCACCCTTCATGGTAAAGAAGGTCTATTCGAGGTGGTGCCAATTGAATATAAGAGAGGAAAGGAAAAAGAGAACGATGCAGATGTACTTCAACTAGCTGCTCAGGTGATGTGTCTTGAAGAGATGCTTTGCTGCTCAATTTCCAAAGGGTATTTGTATTATAACGAAACGCGAAGAAGATTAGAAGTGCTTATTAGTGAAGAGTTACGAAAAAAAGTTAAGGATATGTTTCTTGAGATGCACCAAATGTATGATCGAAGATATACTCCTAAAGTTAAAAGAACCAAACGGTGCAATGCCTGTTCACTAAAGGATATATGTATACCGGTATTGTGCTCTAACAAGTCTGTATCCACATATATTAATGATGCTCTTTTGGAGGATAAGGTTGAATGAAATACACTTTCAACCATAAATTTTGTGTCTGCGAAATCCTCGGCACAAATTCGGATGCACAGAAATACATGTGCAGGAATGGAGGATAAAGATACATAAATAGATGTGCAGAAATGAGGTTACAAATGAAGCGATTATTAAATACATTGTATATTTCGAATCCAGACTATTATCTTGCAATAGACGGCGAAAATGTAGTAGTAAAATTATATGATGATGAAGTTGGACGGGTTCCGCTTCATAATATCGATAGTATTGTAACATTTGGATATACTGGTGTCAGCCCCAAACTGATGGGACATTGCATAGATAAAAGTATTGCTATTACATTTTTATCCTATAGCGGAAAGTTTCTGGCTACGGTATGTGGTGAATTAAAGGGTAACGTAACTCTTAGAAGAGAGCAGTATCGATTATCAGATAACAGTACCCAGTCACTCAACATAGCAAAAAACATGATTGTCGGGAAGTTATATAACAGTAAATGGGTTCTGGAGAGAGCTATTCGAGATTATCCACTGCGTTTAGATGCAGATAAGTTAAAAGTAAAAAGTATGCTTTTAAGCGATTCTATACAAAAAGCGCGTGATACCGATGACATGAATCAGCTTAGGGGTATTGAAGGGGAAGCTGCTTCGATCTATTTTTCGGTATTTGATGAAATGATTCTTCAGCAAAAAGAGAACTTTATATTTGATAATCGAAACAGAAGACCGCCTATGGATAATGTGAATGCGTTGTTATCCTTTTCTTATACATTACTTATGAGTATGTGTAAATCTGCATTAGAGACAGTTGGATTAGATGCATATGTAGGCTTTATGCATACAGATAGACCAGGAAGAGCATCATTAGCACTTGATATTATGGAAGAGCTAAGAGCGGTAATGGCTGACCGGTTTGTATTGACAGTAATAAATAAACGTATTGTGAGTGCAAATGGATTTTATACCAAAGAAAATGGTGCGGTTATCATGGATGATGATACAAGAAATGAGGTTATATCTGCATGGCAGTCAAGAAAGCAGGATCAAATAAAACATCCATTTCTTAATGAGAAAATAGAATGGGGCATGGTTCCTTATGTTCAATCGCTGTTATTGGCAAGATATATTCGCGGAGATCTGGATCAATATCCGCCATTTTTATGGAAGTAGGTGATTTTATTTGCTTGTTTTAATAACTTATGATGTTAACACTGAGACAAATGCAGGAAAAACACGGCTGAGGAAAGTTGCTAAGCAATGTGTCAATTATGGGCAACGAGTCCAAAATTCCGTATTTGAATGCATTCTTGATGCGGCTCAGTTACGTCAAGTTAGAAGCATTCTAGAAAATATTATTGATAAAGATAAGGATAGTTTGCGGTTTTATATACTTGGAAATAGTTATAAAAATAAGGTGATTCATATTGGAGTAAAAGAAAGTATGGATATGAATGGACCTCTGATTTTTTAGTGCGAATGTGAAGTGAACATGAATATGCCGGAGTATTCGCACCAAATAACAGTATCAATTGTTAATAAAATCGCTTTATGGTAAATGATATTTGCTATAAAGAGTTAAGTTACTAAGCAATATGCATAAAGATATCAAAATATAGAATGCTGTTATCAAGCATAATTGCTGTCGCTCCCCTCGCGGGAGCGTGGATTGAAATCCATGATACTAATTCAAAATTTCGCAATTTTTGTAGTCGCTCCCCTCGCG
>DOWG01000036.1 GCA_003519685.1 Lachnospiraceae bacterium | reverse complement strand
ATGGTGGGTGTGAACAGTAACCTATATACGGTAAGTTTAAATGGAGATTTTATCAATTAATCTGGTATAACGATAGGTTTCTTATAATGTGGATAATCTCTTTTCATTTTCTACGGCAAAATATTCTGGATACTTCTCCATAATCTCATTTTGGTCTAATTTATATCTGGAGAGATGCTTCACAATCAACCCGGCCGCCATTTCCTTATCTCCTGCTTTAATCGCATTAATGATCGCTTTGTGGTCTGCTACGATTTTAATATCTTTTACGGAGTATAGACTTAAGGTACGGATCCGGTCAAAATGACCCAGCATACCATTCATCAGATTATAGATTCGTTCCTTATTACACATGACAAATAGAGCCCTGTGGAAATCATTATCCAGTTCTATCATTTTCTGAGGTGACCGGTTATCCAGGTAAAACTCCTGCAGCTTAATGTTTTTCTCCAGCTCCAGCAGATCCTCCTCTGTAATGCAATCACACAGTTCTTCGACCACTGCCTTTTCCAGCACCTTACGCAGGAATACCGTTTCCTCAACAACATCAAAATCAATATGCGATATGATACTGCCTCTCTGTGGATACACCTCAATCAGATTGATCTTCTGAAGCTCCTGAAGCGCCTCTCGGACAGGGGTTCTGCTAACTCCAAGCTCCTTTGCCAGTTCATTCTCGCTGACGGCACTTCCGGGTTTTAATTTTAAAGATATGATATCTTCACGTATCTGCCGTAACGCATATTCCCTAGCACTTTCTTTGACTGTTCGACTATAAATGTCCATTCTATATCCTCTCATTATCTTCAGGATTACTTCTTGCAGCTATGCATTTTTTCAACAGCTTCCCATAATCCTAATAGGTAGGCTGCACCCAATGCTCTGTCATACAGACCATATCCCGGTCTTGCTTTTTCTCCCCAGATCATGCGGCCATGATCCGGTCTGATATATCCGTTAAATCCATTTTCTTTCAATGCCTTAACTATTTCATACATGTCTAAATCACCGCATTTGCTTAAATGCGCCGACTCTGTAAATACCTTCTCACTTGTATGTTTTACGTTACGGATATGTGCAAAATGTATACGTCCTTGCGCTGCAAATTCTCTGATTATTGCCGGGATATCATTCCTTAAATCAGCACCAAGTGATCCGGTACATATAGTTAATCCATTGTATGGACTTGTATTCAAACTTAAGAACTTACGTATATTTTCAATATTATTAATTACTTTGGGAAGACCGAATATTTCAAAAGGAGGATCGTCCGGATGGATTGCCATTTTCACATCATATTTTTCCGCATATGGAATCACTGCATTTAGAAAATATTTTAAATTGTCCCAATATTGCTCCGCCGTCATATTCTGATAGAAAGCAATATCTTCCTGCATTCGTTTTAACCGCTCCGGCTCCCAGCCCGGTAAGGTAAATCCTCTGGAGCTTCCCAGCATCTCTTTGCCAATACTGGCCGGATTCAATTTTAGAATCTCATTATGATCATACGCCATTGCCGTACTTCCATCTTCTAACGGAAACTCTAATTCACTTCTTACCCAGTCCATCACTGGCATGAAATTATAGCATAAACATTTAATATTAATTTTTGATAAATTCTCAATTGTTTTTATGTAATTGTCAATATATCTATCTCTTGTAGGTAAACCTTTTTTTATATCCTCGTGAATATTAACGCTCTCGATTACTTCCAATTCGAGCCCTGCTGTATTTACTTCTTTTTGTAAAGCTTTCAAGCGTTCAAGAGGCCAGATCTCACCGACCGGTATATCGGAAAGCATGGCTGCCACTCCAGTCACGCCGGGAATCTGCCGTATTTGTTCTAGGGTAACGCTATCATCTCCACCTGGAAACCAGCGAATTATCATCTTCATATGCCATTCTCCTTGAAAGCTTATATTAGGAAGGGTCCTCCGTTAGAGAACCCTTCCCTCATCCGTTATTTATTACTTCTGGCTATTGTAGGTTTCATTGTACATATCAACATATCTTTGTGAATTGTTTGCCTCACAGTTAGCAACATATTTATCCCAGTCTTTCTCAATGTCTGCCTGACCGGTGATAAACTTCAGGGTTGCACTCTTTACATAGTCAATTAAAGGAGTCTTAATGAGGTTCATCTCTTCCTGCTGATCTTCGTCAAATACAACGGTCGGATTTAACGGTTTGATATCCCGGTAAGAATTCAATCTTTCGAAGAACTCTTTCAGATCGTCGGATAACATAGAAGCAGCATGCTCCTGTGTACCGCCATACATGAATACACCGTTACCAAAACCATAATCTACATTTAAAGCTTTTGGTGCACCTGGGTTAAGTCCGACGTAGGTAATTTCCGGATTTAATTTATAAACGCCGTTTTCTTTGGTGTAGGTTTCACCTTCCACACCCCATCTTACAAGGTCTTTTCCCTCATCGGAATACCATAACCAGTCGATGAAACGAAGCATCTTGATTAATCCGTCTTCTCCGAGTTCATCCAGAGCCTTGGATGCAATCATGATACCATTCTCAAGTCTTGAGTTAGCTATCTGATAATTATTTTTAGCCTTAGGAATAACAATGGAATACAATTCATACTTGCCTTCTCCAAGCGTCTCATTCATCTTATCTTTGTACGTCTGAAGCATGGATCGGTTCGAACCTAGGAGCAGAGTCTCACCGGTGTAGAATTTATTTTCAGCAACCGTATCTTCCTGTGTGAAGGTTTCTGAATCCATGATACCGGATTTTATAAATTTGCTCATTAAGGTTACAAATGCTTTGTAATCCTCGGAGGTCTCTGCAAAATACCAGGAATCGGATGCCGGATCATACTGCATACCATCACCAGCGGCCCAGCCAGCCGGTATATCATAGGTCTGTCCGACAATATTAAGAAGAGCATCACCTTTCCAACGGTCGGACCAGATTACGCCGCCGCCGACATACTGTTGAACCTTTAATAATGCATTATAGAAATCGTCCCAGTTCCAATCCTTCTCTAATGCGGTAACATCAACGCCTGCTGCATCAAAGATATCCTTGCGGACAACTAGGGTATACTCACTACCGGTTCCGGCAGGAGCTTCCCACATACCCGGAAGTTTGTAATATTTACCGTCGCTCTTTACAATCGTCTTCAGATCATCTTCCATATGGTAGGTTTCAACGAAGTTCATGTAGTTCGGCATATACTGTACCCAGTCGCTGACCGGAAGAACCGCTCCGCCCGTAACAAATGCAGATTCATCGTATGTCTTAGGAATGATATAAGAAGCTTCGCCTGCATTGATTAGCAGAGATTTCTTATCATCATAGTCCGCACGTGCAATAAGATTTAAATCAAAGCTTACATTAGATCTCTCCGTAATCGCACTCCATAATCTCCAGTCTTCCTTGTATGGATATACCTCATGATCACTGTACATCATGGAATAAGTAATCGGTTCATCCGAATGGAATGTGGTATTTAAACCAAACGTATAATCCAGTTTTTCCTCTTCCTTTGCATCAGAATCCTCTGTGTTTGCTTCCTTATTGTCGTTTGTTTCTGTTTGTTTCTCTGCGTTGTTTGTGTTAGCTCCTTTGTCATCCCCCTTTTTTCCACATGCAACTATGCCGAGAACCATAGCTGCTAAAAGTAATGTAGAAATGACCTTTTTCAATTTCATCATAAACCCTCCTTTATAATATATGTTGTTTCTATATTTAGCATCGTATCCGATGCTTAAATATCAGCTATAAACGCCCCTATCCGGCATGAAAAGATCAGCCTTTTACCGAGCCAAGCATCATACCCTGCACAAAATATTTCTGAATAAACGGATAGACGCAAATAATCGGCAGTGCCATTAACACCATGGAGGCAGATTTAACGGATGCGGCAATCCCTGCGGTCTCCTCAAAACCTGCGGATAATTCATTCGTGCTTTGTGCCCCATAGATAATCTGTCTTAAATACAAGGCTACCGGCCACAGCTCTTTCTTATCAAAATAGATGAATGGTGTAAACCAGTTGCCCCATAGACCGGAAGCATAGAACAGAACCATGGTAGACATAATCGGTTTGGATAGCGGAAGAACAATCTTCGTAAATATTCCAAAGGTACCCATACCATCGATTGCTGCTGCTTCTTCAAGTTCCTGCGGCAGGTTAGCAAAGAACGCTTTCATGAGCAGAACAAAATAAGTACTGATTGCCCCGGGAATTAGCATCGCCCAGATCGTGTTTCTTAAGCCAAGCGCATTAACAAGTACAAAGTTTGGTATTAAACCACCGCCAAAGTACATGGTAAAAATAACAAAAGGTGTAAAAAACTTATTCAGTCTTAAATAAGGTTTGGATAACGGATACGCAAGGATTGCCGTTCCGAACAGGGAAATTATCGTACCGCTTATCGCATACAGGATGGTATTCTTATAATAACCGATAAAATCGCCCTGTCGAATGATGCTTTTATAGGTATCGATATTAAAATCTACCGGGAAGAAAGTAACCTTACCGGAATAAATTGCCGCTTCCGAACTAAAGGATTGTGCAACCAAATATAAAAATGGATATAGGGTAAGTAATACAACGATAATCATCAAGATTGTATTAAAAACCTTAAATATTTTGTATCCTCTTGATTCTTTCATGTTTTCCTCCATTTCTGCGCTTGTATTTTACGCATTATTAAGTTTTGTGCCAAGTGTTCCATACAAGCTTTGATTACACATGCACAAAACTTGCTGGTTGAAAAACTTGTTTTTCAACCTACCCTCCTACCACAAACTTTGCTTTGTTAATTTGCGTGAGATAATATTTGCAGATGTAACCAGGATCAGACCAATCACACCTTCAAAGAGACCTACCGCAGTTGCATAGCTGTAATTACCGGAACCTACACCCATTCGGTATACATAGGTGGAAATAACATCTGCCGTCTCATAGGTCATTGGATTATACAGCATCATGATTTTTTCAAACACGCCGCCGGATCCCATAATACTTCCGATATCCAGAATCATAATGGTTGTAATGGTCGGCAGTATGCCTGGAATGGTAACATGCCATACCTGGCGGAACCGATTCGCACCGTCCACCTTCGCAGCATCATAGAGTTCCACATTAATTCCGGACATAGCCGCAAGGTACAGGATCGTTCCCCATCCAAGTGCCTGCCATATACCAGAAGTAACAAAGATGGTAAGGAACCATTCCGGTAACTGGATAAAAGGAATTGCTTCATGACCGAGTGATTTTATCAGCCCATTAATCGGTCCATTCACGGATAAAAGTTCTTTTACCATACCACAGACAATAACGACGGAAATAAAGTGTGGTAAGTAAGAAACCGTCTGTACAAACTTTTTCCAATGCACATTCTTTACCTCATTTAAAAGCAGGGCAAAAATAATCGTCATTGGAAAACGGAACAATAAATATGTAAAATTAATTGTCAATGTATTGCGAAACGCATTCCAGAAAGTATTGTCCCTCATAAACTGTCTAAAATATTTTAGTCCCGACCATTCATCACCAAAGATGTTGCTGCCGGCACGGTACTTACGAAAAGCAATGATATTTCCCGCCATTGGAAGATACTTAAATAATATGTAATAAACAACCGGAATTATTAAGAATGCATATAGCTTCCAATACCTTTTTATGTGTACCATGATTGGCGTTTTGGCGCCTTGCAGTAATTGGACTTGTTCTTTTTTCTTACTACCTTTCAAGATAACCTTCTCCCTTCATTCGTCATGTTGTCTAACTTGTATACTAATATATTAGCATTTTAGTTATTACTTTTAAATAGTAAAATTGCTCTAACATAAACTTATTTTCTATACAATTTGCATATAGTTCAAGAACTTAACTAATTTATCCCAAATATTTTATACATATAATCAAATTAATTTTTATCAAAAACATATAAAGGCACCATTCGAATTTTCACCACTCGAAATAGTGCCTTTTTTGTATACTTTTATAAATTAATTTATTCTGTGCCTGTCTTTAATAGGTAGAAACTACTGATTTTCATAATTTTGGTTGTTCTTACGTCTTCCCTACTCCTTTACTCCGCCGATTGTTAACCCCGTTACAAAATACCTCTGCAGGAACGGGTACAGGCACACGATCGGAAGTGCCGTTACTATGGTTGCTGCCGCCCGGATGGATTCCGGTGTTACCATATTAGCGGCATGCTTTGCCATGTTTGGATCACCGGATTGCTGTGAAACGGATGACAGGAGTTTCATCAGCTCATACTGTAAGGTAGAAAGATCCGGTCTGCTTGCATTATATATCATTACATCAAACCAGGCATTCCATTGGCCAACCGCTATAAACAGCGCAATGGTTGCCAGTACCGGTTTACATAACGGCAATATGATCTTTAGAAATATTCGAAAATGCCCTGCTCCATCCACCTGTGCCGATTCTACCAGGCTGTCCGGCAGCCCGTTCATATAGGTTCGGATAACGATCATATTGAATGCGGAAATCGCACCAGGAATGATATATACCCAGAAGGTATTGGTGAGTCCGATACTCTTAAATAAAAGCAGTCCCGGAATCATCCCGCCGCTTACATACATGGTAAGTACATAGAATAATGACACCTGCCGATTGAACAGGAATTCCTTTCTTGACAGTACATAGGCAAGCAGGGAGGTCAATACCATATGCAGCAGCGTGCCAAGGACGGTTCTTAAAACAGAGATATAGGCGCTGTGCATTAACGTACGGGTTCGGAATACCGTCCGGTAATTCTCCAATGTGAATTTTCTTGGTACAAGATGTATTCCTCCTGTTAAAGTATCCACCGCCTCATTGAAGGACACGGCAAGGGTGTTCAGGATCGGATATAACGTAACAATACAAAATATCGTCAAAACAATTGTGTTGACTATGACAAATGCAATATCAAAACCACTCTTTTTTCTTCTGCTTCTTTTCATGCCAATCCCCTCCCTCTTAGTAAAGTCTTTCCTGGTCAAAGGCTTTTGCAATACGGTTCGCCAGGGAAACAAGTAGGATGCTTATAGCGCTCTTAAAAATACCGGCTGCCGTACCGATGGACCAGTCTGCGCCCTGATTAAACGACTTCTTAAGGACATAGGTATCGATAACCTCCGCTGTACTCTTAATAAGAT
>DOWG01000094.1:569-2798 GCA_003519685.1 Lachnospiraceae bacterium | reverse complement strand
GTGGAGGTGTTTTCCGATCCAAGTACCCTGCCGGAAAGCAAAACCGGCTTGTGTGTGACGGTTCAGACAAAGGAGCAATTGGAAGCGGCTCTGAAATTCAGGGAAGTCACCGCCCTCTATGTGACCTATGATACGATGGATACCGCGGATTTTTCTGCTTTTGCCGGGCAGGCAGCGCGTGCAGGAAAGGGCTTCTGCCTTGTTTTGCCCCGAATCTGCAGGCTTGCCGTATATGAAAGACGAAAGAGGGAAATAGTTCCTATCATAGAGAATAAAGATATCACCGGCTTCGTTGTTAAAAATTTTGAAGAAATTGCATTACTGCAATCGTTATTAAAAGATAGAGGGATATCGAAGGAGATTATCCTGAATGATAATATGTATGTATATAATAAAGAGGCATTTTTATTCTGGAGGGAAAAGGGGATATCCCATTTTACCGCACCGGTGGAGCTGAATTTTCAGGAATTAAAAACCCTTGGTATAACCGAATGCGATATGATAGTATATGGTTATCAGCCGCTTATGGTATCTGCACAGTGTCTCTATGAAAATACGTCCGGATGCAGCCGGTGTAAAGACAGCAAGGGGAAAACCGGTTATCTGCTGGATCGAATCGGAAAGAAATTTTATGTGCAGACCAATTGCGGCAGCTGCTACAATACCATTTATAATGGGCAGCGCCTGTCGCTGATGAAGCATGCGGCGGAGGTGTCGGAGCTGAACCCGAAAAATATAAGGCTGGACTTTACCTTTGAAACGGCAAGGGAAACAGAGCAGGTAATTACCGCATTTGTGGATACGTATCGATATGGCAAAAAACCGGATTCTAAGATGGAAATGGCGGAATATACGACAGGACATTTTAAACGAGGAATAGAATAGGCAGGTGATTGCAATGAATCTAGCGATAGAGTTAACAAAATATCTTATGATACTTTTGGTGGGCGTCTATACGTATTACAGCTTTCAGGTGCTCCGATATAAGAGTAAAGGGCAGCAGGACAGGGCATATCGGATGATGACAGGAATCATCTTCATCTTACATTTTATCGGACATTTTACTCTATATCTTCAGGTTCAAAATGATAAATTGCTGCTCTTATATGCAGGAGAGGTAATCCTATTTATTTTAATACTGAGCTTATATCAGGGATTTTATAAAAGATTGTCGAAACTCTTACTCCGCAATATGCTGATGCTGTTAGCCGTTGGATTTATCGTACTGGCCAGACTTTCCTTTGATAAAGCAGTGAAACAGGCCGGTGTTGTTACGATTGCTTTTGCCATATGCCTGATTGTTCCGGAGGTGGTGAATAAGATCTCCTGGTTGAATAAATTCGGCTGGGTGTACGGGGTGGCCGGTATTATATTGCTTCTTATTGTTTTATTTGCCGGTACGACCAATTATGGTGCTACCAACTGGTTAAGTATATGGAAATTTACGTTTCAACCGTCAGAGTTTGTGAAGCTGTTCTATGTTTTTAGCATTGCGGCAATGTTTCACGAGGGAACGGATTTTCGAAGAATCTGTGCGATTACGGTTATGGCCGGAGCTACGGTTATCATATTGGTTTTACAGAAGGACCTGGGCGGGGCACTTATTTTCTTTGTAACTTATGTTTTTATGCTGTATATAGCAACGCAAAATTCAATTTACCTTTTTGCCGGCCTGCTTTCCGGAAGCGGAGCGGCTTATATTGCATATAAACTTTTCAATCATGTCCGGGTCCGTGTTATGGCATGGCAGAATCCTCTGGGGTATATTGACCATGAGGGATATCAGATGTCACAGTCCCTGTTTGCCATTGGTACGGGAGGGTGGATCGGCATGGGGTTAAACCGCGGGCTTCCTACGGATATTCCGGTAGTAGACAGTGACTTTATCTTTTCGGCAATTTCTGAGGAACTGGGCGGGTTGTTTGCAATCTGCGTCGTTCTGATCTATATCAATATATTTATTGTATTCACCAATATATCCTTGAGGCAGGAGGATACCTTTTACCGGCTTCTTGCAATGGGCTTCTCCGTAATGTTTACCTTTCAGGTCTTTCTATCCATTGGCGGAGTTATAAAATTTATTCCATCCACCGGCGTTACCCTGCCGCTCATCAGCTATGGCGGCAGCTCTGCATTTGCAACCGTACTGCTGTTTATGATTATGCAGGGAATCTATATGCGGGGCAGAGCGGGAAGAAGGAAGACGGATACAAGTGAAACTGCGGCAGG
>DOWG01000094.1:0-394 GCA_003519685.1 Lachnospiraceae bacterium | reverse complement strand
TGGCGAGAACCATAGTAGACAAGGATGGTGCGGAGACGAGAGAATATCCTTACGGTGAAATATTTGCCCCTGTGGTGGGGAGATTCGCCAGAGGACGTTCCGGTTTGGAGGATTCGGAAAATATCCGTTTGCTGACCTCGAACATTAATCCCATTGAGAAAATGTATAATGATCTGATCGGGGAAAAGAGCCCGGGAGATAATGTAATCACCACGCTGGATACCAGACTCCAGCAGGTGGCTTATAATGCCTTAAAGGGTTATCGCGGGGCGGTGGTTGTTATGGAACCCAAAACCGGCAAAATCCTTGCGATGGTTTCCCTGCCGTCCTATGACCCCAATAAAATTGAGGAGCAATGGGAAACCCTGGTCGAGGATAAGGATAATAAATCCCC
>DOWG01000063.1:10640-11973 GCA_003519685.1 Lachnospiraceae bacterium | reverse complement strand
TATATTGGTATTAATAATTACGATAAGGCTCTGGAGGTTTTACGTAATTGTTATAAAAAGACATCAGGAAATGCGATTAAGGAAAAGATCGAGGAGGTAACTTCCAGGAAAGCGGATTATGAATATCAGCAGACAATTTCCCGTGGCGATGTCTATTATTCCAATGAGGAATATGATAAAGCGATCCAAGAATACGAAAAAGCAAAGCTTATCAAAAGCAAAGAAGTAATTTCCTATCAAAACATTGCCCAGGCTTATATTAAGAGCGGTAAGTATGAAGAGGCCAAAGCGGAAGTGCTAGAGGGATTAACCATAACCCAGAGCGAAGAACTAAATCAGATCCTTGCGGTTGCAGAAAATTATCTTATAAAGCAGCAGTATGATAATATTATTGCAGAAGCAGAGGAATTTATCTTTCAGGAGAATTATAAAGACGGTATAGCAAAATTTCAGGAGGCCATGCGGCTGCTCCCGGAGGAGGACAAAGCTTATATCGGTTTGGCTAAGGTTTTCCTTACACAGGAAAAGTACAAGACAGCAATCACCTTATTGGAGGGTGCCAAAGAGCATATCGCCAGCGAAGAATTAGATTCTATGCTGGAGAAGGCAAAGGAATTGCAGGAAATAGAAAACGTAAGAAACAAAACGCTTTATGCACTATATGGTGCAGTAGAGGATTTAGATATAACAAAAATTATAAAAATTATGAATTCGGAGTTTTTTATCAAGGAGATCGCAGTTGATATTCCGGTCTATTACAGTCCCTTAGGAGAAGGTAACATCTCTAAGGGCTATGGAATGATCCTGTTTACAGATAAAAATCTTTATTCCGGAGCCATTGACCAGGGAATTAAAAGGGGCAAGGGCATTGCCTTTCAATTGACGGAAAGCGATGGAGAGCAGGGTTACTATTATTATCAGGGGGACTGGAACGATGATATCCCGAACGGGAAGGGAAAAACGTTAGAAGTAGTAACCAAGAAGGCGAAAGATGGTGGAAAATCTACGTTTAAAATCGTTACCGAAGGTAATTTTAGTAATGGTACCGAGATGGATTCTATGATGAAATACTTCTATGTCAATGAGGAGGAGGTCGGAAGGGTATCCTACACTTCCCGCAACGGAATTCCTATGCCGCTAAATGATGAGAATGGGCAGCCGCTTCCAACGGATGGGGAAAGGTATCCGATTGGAGTTATTGTCAAGAATGGAGAACCGACCGAAGATTATTACTATGTTGAACCAGGTACATTATGGGGTGTGAAACCATTTGTACCGTGCTATAACCAGCCTGTAATAAAATAACCAGGCAATCAGCAGTCGGATCGTTACG
>DOWG01000063.1:9407-10613 GCA_003519685.1 Lachnospiraceae bacterium | reverse complement strand
AAAAGAGGGAGAAGTCTCCCTCTTTTTGTTAGTATAGATAGAATATGTAAACTATTGTACAATTCCTGCAAGTTTCGCAAGTTCCAGGACGGTTTCTCTTGAAACTTTCTTACCCTGATATTCAATCAGGTTATCCTTGCTACCGGTAAAGATATCGGTAGGTTCGTACTTTTGAAGAATAATCTTTCCTTCTTCAACGAAAATTTCCAGAGGATCTCTCTCGTTTACATCTAAGGTTCTTCTCAGCTCTATGGGAAGTGTAATCCTTCCTAATTCATCGAGCCTTCTTACGATGCCTGTACTTTTCACTATATTGCCTCCTTTTCTCAAGTGTATTGGGGAATAATAATTGCAAATACGTAAATGCTTCCAGGCAATAAAACCTAAATTACATTTTTTGTATATAGCACTAAATAAAATAACATAGGGATATTTTGATGTCAACTAAAATATTTGTCAAAACATAGCACAATTTAAACAATATATGTAAAAGAGAAGCAAATAGTACCTTAAATCTTAAAAAACTAGTACATGATACGCTTTTTTTGGAATATAGTTTATAGATTGAAGAAGAAAAGCGAGGGTGTAAATGTTAAATTATCTCTGGGGAATTATGATCGTTTTGGGGATTACAGTAGGAGTATTACGGGGAAATATAGCTGAGGTAAGTAGCGCCACTCTAAATTCATCAAAAGAAGCGGTTTCGCTGTGTATCACAATGCTGGGAATTATGGCGATGTGGACAGGGCTCATGCAGGTAGCTAAAAAATGCGGACTGATAGCATCTTTGACCAGAGCACTTCGACCTGTCTTAAGGCTTCTGTTTCCCGATATCCCGAAAGACCATATTGTAAATGAATATCTGGCATCCAATATCATAGCAAATATATTGGGGTTAGGATGGGCAGCTACTCCTATGGGGCTCATGGCTATGCGGGAATTGAAGAAATTAAACCATGATTCCGATGTTGCAAGCTGTGATATGTGTACTTTTTTAATCGTTAATATCTCTTCCCTCCAGTTAATACCGGTCAATATTATTGCGTATCGCAGCCAGTATGGTTCTGTAAATCCGGCGGAGATTCTGGGAGCAGGAATTATCGCTACCTTAATTTCTACGTTTGTCGGAGTTGTTTTCGCGGTAACCGCAAGAAAGAGCAGCCATCGGCGGGGAAGACGTTAATTGTATGGATAGTCTCGCAAAAA
>DOWG01000063.1:0-9396 GCA_003519685.1 Lachnospiraceae bacterium | reverse complement strand
TATTTTTCGGATTATGTAATTCCATTTGTATTTTTCTATATTGTAGGTTTGGGTCTGGTGACAAAGACGAATATCTATGACGAGTTTATTAAAGGTGCGAAGGACGGCTTTAAGGTGGTACTGGATATTATGCCGACCTTAATCGGCTTAATGGTGGCGGTGGGAATACTGCGTGCCTCCGGAACGCTGGATCTATTATCTGCCTTCATAAAGCCGGTTACCGATTTTCTTCATTTCCCTTCTGAATTGGTGCCGGTAACCCTGATTAAGATGTTTTCCTCCTCCGCTGCGACCAGCCTGGTGCTGGATATCTTTAAACAGTATGGACCGGATTCGTATCTTGGCAGAATTGTCTCGATTATGATGAGCTGTACGGAGACGATCTTCTATACCATGTCGGTTTATTTCATGGCAGCAGGCGTTAAAAAAACCAGATATACCCTGGCCGGAGCATTGACCGCCACGTTAACGGGAATTGTCGCAAGCGTTGTTCTGACCAATCTGATATTTTAGGCAGAACGCCGGAAAGCCGATTGACATTTTAAAGTTCTATGAGTAAGATAGGTATGAAACCGATTTCTAAACTATGATAGATATACTGGTTGATATTGATGGAAAAGAGGGGAAAGGCATGGCGCTAAAGAAGAGTGTTACGATTTATGATATTGCAATAGAAGCAGGTGTCTCTCCGGCAACCGTATCCCGTGTATTAACCGGCAGTGCAAAGGTGAGCCGGGCGAAGAAAGAACGGGTAGAGAATATTATCAGGAAATATGATTTTAAGCCAAATGCATTGGCAAGGGGCTTAAGCGAGACAAAGAGCAATACCATTGGTATGATCGTAGCAGACATCCGAAATCCTTTTTATGCCACTCTTTTTGTAGAATGTGAGAGGGCGGCTACCCGGTTTGGATATACTTTAATGGTCTGTAATACCTTGGGGGAACCGGAATTAGAAAACAGGTATCTGGAAAAGATGTATGAGCAAAGAGTGGATGCGATTATAAAAGTAGGTGGTCGTGTCGATGAACTGGTCTCGGATATCGCTTTTGTGGATCATGTTAATCGAATAGCGAACACAATACCGGTTATCATAACGGGAAAGCTGGACGGTTCCGATTGCTATCGTGTTAATATTGATGAGATGCAGGCGATGGAATTGCTTATGAGGTATATGATTTCACTTGGACATCAGGATATCGCACTGATTGGAGGAAGGGGAAATGTACAGTCTACGGTGGATAAGCGGTCCAGATATAAGCAGCTGCTAAAACGCTATGGAATTAATGTCCGGAAGGAGTACATTGTGGAGGGCAAAAAGTACGATGATGAGAGCGGATATCAGTGTATGCAGAAGCTGTTCGAATTAGATCATCTGCCCAGTGCAGTCATTGCCATCAATGATTTTACCGCAGTCGGTGCCATGCGGGCAATTCATGAGCGGGGGATCGCCATCCCGGACGATATCTCGGTAGCAAGCTTTGACAATACCTTTATTGCAGAAGTAACAACGCCGAAGCTTACCTCGATCAGCTATAATTATCAGGAATTTGGAGAAAAGATTATAGATACCGCAATGAAGGCGATCAGGGGAGAAGAAACCACCAGAATACAGCTTATTCCATCGGAGCTGGTTATCCGGGATTCCTGTAGAAAATTATCGTAATTTCATCTGCTGATCTTAGGGCATTTCTATCAAATAAGAAATCCAAATACGAAACGATTGTTTGCAAAATTGGCAATAATATGATAAAACAGGTAAAGAACAGGAAGGAGATAAGGCTATGCCATTACTTGGTGCATATATTGTTCCCCATCCGCCAATCATTGTACCGGAGATTGGGAAAGGGGAGGAAATAAAGATTAGGAAAACCACGGAAAGCTATCATAAGGCTGCAAGGCAGATTGCCGCTTTAAAGCCGGATACCATCGTAGTAACCTCGCCCCATACCATAATGTATTCCGACTATTTCCACATAGCACCGGGAAGAGCTGCAAAAGGCAATTTTGCACAGTTTGGTGCGAAGCAGGTATCCTTTCAGGCAGAATACGATGAAGAGCTTGTGGAGACGCTGGAAGCCCTTGCAGAGAGGGAAGGAATTGAGGCCGGTACATTGGGAGAAAAGGACCCTTCCTTAGATCATGGGACCATGGTACCGCTTTACTTTATTAACCAATATAGCAAGGATTATAAATTAGTCCGCATTGGATTGTCCGGGTTATCGATACCGGAGCATTATCGCCTGGGAAAATGTATTGCCAGGGCGGCCGAAAAACAGAACAGAAGGATTGTCTTTGTTGCCAGCGGAGACCTTTCCCATAAACTGAAAGAGGATGGTCCCTATGGCTTTGCCAAAGAAGGTCCGCAGTTTGATGAGGAAGTGACAGAGGCAATGGCAAAAGGGGATTTCCTGCGTTTTATGGAATTCTCTCCGGACTTTTGTGAAGCAGCCGCAGAATGCGGCCTGCGGTCCTTTGTAATTATGGCCGGAGCACTTAATAACTTGGCCGTGAAACCGACGCTGCTGTCCTATGAAGGACCTTTTGGAGTAGGATATGCGGTATGCACGTATGAGATTACCGGTGAGGATGAAAACCGGAATTTTGATCAAATATTTGAGGCAAAGCAGCGGGCAATCGCGCTGGAGAATCAGAAAAAAGAGGATCCTTATGTAAAGCTTGCCCGATTCTCTCTGGAGACCTATATTACCACAGGAAAGTATGCCAAACTGCCGGAAGAGCTTATGGAGGAGATGCGAAGCCGGAAGGCTGGTGTGTTTGTCTCCTTGAAGAAGTATGGACAGCTAAGGGGCTGTATCGGTACAATTTCTCCGGTTACCGGAAGTGTGGCAGAGGAAATCCTTCGTAATGCCGTAAGTGCCGGGGTCGAGGATCCGCGCTTTCCACCGGTAGCCAAAGAAGAGCTGCCGGAACTGGTATACAGTGTGGATGTACTGGCAGAACCGGAGAGGATAGAATCTATGGAGGAATTGGATGTCAGGCGCTATGGGGTGATCGTAACTTCCGGCCGCAAAAGAGGACTTCTTCTTCCGAACCTTGAGGGGGTGGAGAGCGTCCGGCAGCAGGTTGCCATAGCAAGGAAGAAGGCAGGAATCTATGATACGGAAGCATTTACTATGGAGCGCTTTGAGGTGGTGAGACATTATTGAAGATACAATGCAATATCTGTCCGCACCATTGCAATCTGGAGCAGGGACAGGTTGGAATCTGTCATGGGAGAATTCATCGGGGGAATGAAATTGTCAGTGAAAACTATGGTAAGCTGACGGCGCTTGCTCTGGATCCGATAGAAAAGAAGCCCCTCTATCACTTTTATCCCGGCAGTAAGATCCTGTCGATTGGAAGCTATGGCTGTAATTTACGCTGCCCTTTCTGCCAGAACTGTGATATCTCCATGGCCGGTGCAGGGCAGATTGATGTGGCTGTGATGCGCAAAGAGGAGATTGCAGAGAAGGCTCTGCAGTTAAAACGTGCAGGTAACATCGGAATCGCCTTCACCTATAATGAACCGCTGATCGGCTATGAATTCGTCCGGGATCTGGCAGCTCTAATTAAGCAGTGTAATCTTAAAACGGTTGTTGTGACGAACGGATATATCTGTGAGGAGCCTTTCCGTGAATTACTGCCTCTGATCGATGCCTTTAACATCGACCTGAAAGGTTTTACCGAGTCGTATTATCAGAAACTGCGGGGAGACCTTGCCTGCGTTAAGCGTTCCATTGAAATTGCAGCAGAACGCTGCCATGTGGAGGTAACCACGCTGATCGTACCCGGAGAGAATGACAGTGAACAGGAGATGGAGGCTCTTTCTGGATGGCTTGCCGGCATTTCTCCGGACATCCCCCTTCATATCTCACGGTTTTTCCCAAGGTGGAAGATGCAGGATAAGCCGGTGACACCGGTGCAAAAGATTTATCGTCTGGCCGAGGTGGCAAGACAAAATCTAAAATATGTCCATGAGGGAAATGTGTGAAGGATTTGAAGCACATATTTTTTACAGTCCTTTCCCATACTAATTCCGAGGTGAAGATGATGAATAAAGAGAAGATAGAAAAAGCTCAGCAAAAGAAGGAACAGGATGTATTCAACAGTGTAACCAATTCCATAAAGCCCAGGAATCAAAATCAGGAGCACAATGTCAGAGAAGAAGGGATTGGGCCGAAGAACAATAAGAAATAGGAACGATCCTTATGATTTCGACAAATGTATCCGATTCGGAGACNNCGAATGCAAATACTCCTGATTGGGTATCATTTGTCGAAATCATATCATGAACAAAAAACATGCTCATGATCTTGGCACTCCACTTCGTCCGTTTTTATTATAACATGGTATACATGATGGGTGTGAACAGTAGCAGTAAGGGAAGTAAGGTCTTAGAGTAATTGATTTGTTGAAGGCTCTATGCTAAAATAATGTTCGAAATGCAATTAGAAAGAGGATAAACGAATGATATTTGAAACACACGCACATTATGAAGATAATGCATTTGATATAGACCGGGAAGAAATTCTTGCCCGCCTCTCTAAGGAGGGAATCGGGTATGTGGTGAATGTAAGCTCTGCCTTAGAAACGGTCGAGAAGACCATAGCATTGGCGGAGCGGTATCCGTTTCTATATGGAGCGGTCGGAATTCATCCTGAGAATACCAAAGACCTGAAGGAGGAGAACTTTGCCTGGCTGAAAGAAAAAGCAAAGCATCCGAAGACGGTAGCGATCGGTGAGATCGGATTGGATTATTACTGGGATACGACGGATCGTGAAACACAGAAAATCTGGTTTGCCAGACAGATGGAGCTTGCCGGAGAATTAAACCTCCCGTTGGTGATCCACAGCCGTGATGCGGCAAACGATACCTATTCTATGATGAAAGAGGCGAATGCGGATAGGATCGGTGCAATTATTCATTGCTTTAGCTATGGTGTGGAACAGGCAAGGCAGTATCTTGAGATGGGGTTCTATCTTGGAATTGGGGGTGTCGTTACCTTTACCAACGGAAGAAAGCTGAAGGAAGTGGTAGCCTATGCGCCCCTTTCCCAGTTGGTACTCGAAACGGATTGTCCTTACCTTAGCCCGGTTCCGCATCGGGGAGAGAGGAATAGTTCCCTTTATCTACCCTATGTGGCCAAAGAAATTGCCAGGATTAAGAACGTGGATTATGAGACCGTGGTACGGGTAACAAGAGAAAATGCTATGAAATTCTATCGGATCAATAGCGAAGATAAGAGGTAAGCGATGGCTGATTTGGGAAACCCCAGGAATACGATAGAGATACTAAATAAGTATAAATTTGTCTTTCAAAAAAAGTTTGGACAGAACTTTCTTATTGACACTCATGTTTTGGATAAGATTATTCGGGCAGCCGAGATTGGGAAGGAAGATTTTGTATTGGAGATTGGGCCGGGAATCGGAACCCTGACGCAGTACCTCTGCGAAAATGCAAGAGAAGTGGTTGCGGTCGAAATTGATAAAATGCTAATTCCAATCCTTTCCGACACCCTTTATAGCTACTCGAATGTAACGGTTCTAAACGAGGATATTCTGAAAGTAGATCTGAATACTCTGATACGGGAAAGAAATGGCGGGAAGTCCGTTAAGGTGGTTGCAAACCTGCCCTATTATATTACTACGCCGATTATTATGGAGCTGTTTGAGCGTCATATACCGCTTGATAATGTAACCGTTATGGTGCAGAAGGAAGTGGCCGACCGTATGCAGGCGGGCCCGGGCTCTAAGGATTATGGTGCGCTTTCTCTTGCGGTACAATATTATGCAGAACCCTACATTGTGGCAAACGTTCCGCCCAATTGCTTTATGCCCCGCCCCAACGTAGGTTCGGCGGTAATCCGGCTGACTCCCCATAAGGAGCCGGCCATTAAGCTGAAGGACGAAGCTTTATTGTTCCGGCTGATTCGAGCGTCCTTTAATCAAAGACGGAAAACACTGGTGAATGGCCTGAAGAATTCCTCGGAGCTTTCTTTTACCAAGGATGCAATACAGAATGCCATAATAGAAGAGGGGTTATCAGAAAATATCCGTGGAGAGGCATTGACTCTGGAGCAATTTGCCGGGTTGGCGAATCGTCTGTCCGCATTAAATTAATATGGGAAATGGGAGAAGCTACTTTCGGATTAGCAAGGAAGCGGCTTCTTTTTATAAATTCTGCTAATTATTATCATTAAAACATATAATAACAAAAAAGTAATTGCATAAATATGAGCGATGTTTTATAATAACAAGAATTGCGAACAAGGAATGTACCGAGATTTGCCAAATGCAACTAGAAATGTAAGGAAACCGGCAGGTATAGTTTTTGGTAAATTGAAAGGGTATAGGGATGCCAATTGTATAATTATAAATCTTACTGTTATTACAGGATTATTCTGTTATTGCTTATTTTCCTTGTTTTCAGTAATATGTTTAGAAATTGGGCAAAATAACCCATTAATGAACATTATTCATAGCAATACCGATGCTTTATAGTACAAACCATTACTATTCACACCCGACATGTATACCATGCTATGATTTCAACAAATGTATCCNNATCAGATATCATTTGTCGAAATCGTACGATAGACTTTGCCCGGGTGTGAACAGTAGCTACAAACCATTAGGATGGAGGATTAACATGAAAAAAAGAGAAGATATTCATAAGATTTTAATCATTGGTTCCGGCCCGATTATTATTGGTCAGGCTTCCGAATTTGACTATTCCGGAACACAGGCATGCAAGGCGCTAAAGAAACTTGGTTATGAAATTGTACTGGTTAATTCCAATCCTGCAACGATTATGACGGATCCGGATACGGCGGATATCACCTATATTGAACCATTGAATCTGGATCGTTTGACTCAGATTATTGAAAAAGAAAGGCCGGATGGGCTGCTTCCAAACTTAGGAGGACAATCCGGGCTTAATTTATGTTCTGAGCTTGCGAAAGCCGGGGTGCTTGATAAGTATCATGTCAAGGTGATCGGTGTACAAGTGGATGCGATCGAACGAGGCGAGGACCGGGTTGAATTTAAGAAAACCATGAAATCTCTTGGTATTGAGATGGCGAGAAGTGAAGTGGCATACAGCGTGGAGGAAGCACTCCGGATAGCAGATACCTTGGGATATCCGGTTGTTATTCGGCCGGCTTATACGATGGGCGGTGCCGGAGGCGGACTGGTGTATAACATCGATGAGCTTAAGCAGGTGGTGTCCCGCGGATTGCAGGCCAGCTTAGTGGGTCAGGTATTAGTAGAAGAATCGATATTGGGTTGGGAAGAACTGGAGCTGGAGGTGGTGCGGGATGCATCCGGCAAGATGATCACCGTTTGCTTTATCGAAAACATTGACCCTCTTGGTGTGCATACCGGTGATTCCTTCTGTGCCGCACCGATGCTGACGATCTCGAAAGAGGTTCAGGCGGAGTTGCAGAGACAGGCATACAAGATCGTAGATGCGATTGGGGTTATCGGGGGAACAAATGTTCAATTTGCCCATGATCCTGTCTCCGGCAGAATTGTTGTAATCGAAATCAATCCAAGAACCTCCAGATCCTCCGCACTTGCGTCAAAGGCTACCGGTTTTCCGATCGCACTCGTGTCTGCGCTGCTGGCAGCCGATCTTGACTTAAGTGATATTCCCTGCGGAAAATATGGTACTCTGGACAGATATGTACCGGACGGCGATTACGTCGTAATCAAATTTGCACGATGGGCATTTGAAAAGTTTAAAGGTGCCGAGGATAAACTGGGAACGCAGATGCGTGCCGTCGGAGAGGTTATGAGTATCGGGAAAACCTATAAAGAAGCTTTCCAAAAGGCAATTCGCAGTCTGGAAACAGGGCGCTACGGTTTGGGCGGCGTGAAGGACTATGCCTCCAAGACAAAGGAGGAGCTGTTGAACTTACTCCATGTGCCAACCAGTGAACGCCAGTTTATTATGTATGAGGCTCTGAGAAAAGGAGCGACGGTAGAGGAGCTTTATCAGCTGACGAAGATCAAGCATTATTTTCTTGAACAGATGAAGGAATTGGTGCTTGAAGAGGAAGAAATTAAAAAATACAAGGGCACGGTGCCGCCGCTTGCGATTTTAAAAACTGCAAAGCAGAATGGTTTCTCGGATAAATATATGAGCCTACTGTTAAATATACCGGAGAAGCAGATTCGGGACAGCCGGATACAGGCAGGGATCAAACAGGCATGGGAAGGCATCCATGTGAGCGGAACAAAGGATTCCAACTATTATTATTCCACCTATCATCTTAAGGAGGACCGGTCTCCGAACTCTCCTAATTCGAAGATTATGATCCTTGGCGGAGGCCCAAACCGTATCGGTCAGGGAATTGAATTTGACTACTGCTGCGTACATGCGGCATTTGCCCTGAAGGAACTGGGATACGAAACGATTATTGTCAATTGTAACCCGGAGACGGTTTCTACCGATGCGGATACTTCGGATAAATTATACTTTGAACCGCTGACTGTAGAAGATGTATTAAGCATCTATGAGAAGGAAAAACCGCTTGGCGTTATTGCGCAGTTCGGAGGACAGACACCGCTTAATTTATCTGCCGAACTGAAGGCAAATGGGGTCAATATTCTGGGAACGACACCCGAGGCCATTGACCTTGCAGAGGACAGGGATCATTTCCGGATCATGATGGACAAGCTCGGTATTCCTATGCCGGAATCCGGAATGGCGGTCAATGTGGAGGAAGCCCTTTTGATCGCAAAAAAGATCGGATATCCGGTTATGGTCCGTCCCTCCTATGTACTGGGCGGGCGCGGAATGGAAGTTGTCCATGATGATGAAAGTATGGAAACTTATATGAAAGCAGCGGTTGGAGTTACCCCGGACCGGCCGATCTTAATTGACCGTTTCCTGAATAATGCACTGGAATGTGAGGCGGATGCGATCAGTGACGGACAAAATGCCTTTGTGCCTGCGGTTATGGAGCACATTGAACTGGCGGGAATCCATTCCGGTGACTCTGCCTGTGTGATACCGTCATTAAACATTTCCGAGGAGAATTTAAACACAATCAAGGAATATACGATAAAAATCGCAAAGGAATTAAAAGTCTGCGGACTTATGAATATGCAGTATGCCATCGAGAATGGTATTGTTTATGTTCTGGAGGCGAATCCAAGGGCATCGAGGACGGTGCCGTTAGTGTCTAAGGTATGCAATATCAATATGGTAAAACTGGCAACCCAGATTATTGTTGATCAGCTTACCGGAAAGCCTTCCCCGGTACAAGATCTGAAGAATAAGAAGTTTGCCCATTATGGAGTAAAGGAAGCGGTATTTCCGTTTAACATGTTTCCGGAGGTTGACCCGGTACTTGGACCGGAGATGCGCTCCACGGGCGAAGTACTCGG
>DOWG01000154.1 GCA_003519685.1 Lachnospiraceae bacterium | reverse complement strand
ATATGTAAAAATCAAATCCAAGAAACGGTTGCCATCCAAAACGAAAAGAATTATAATAATAACGCATGTACTACCGTAAATCAGGAAAGAATCGTAACTTTACACGGAGCAGAATTGTTTTCTATATAAATGTATTAGAAAGGCATGAGTAACGTATGCATATAATAGTAGGATTGGGAAATCCAACAGAGAAATACCAGGCTACCAGGCATAATATTGGCTGGGATGCGATTACACGGATTTCCGATGAGTATCGGATTCCCCTTGATTTTAAAAAGCACAAGGCAATCTGCGGAAGCGGATATATCGAGGGAGAAAAGGTTATCCTTGCGCAGCCTTTGACCTATATGAACCTGAGCGGGGAAAGTGTACGGGAGCTGGTGGATTATTATAAGGTATCTCCGGAGGAGCTTATTGTGATTTATGACGATATCAGTCTGGATATCGGTCAGCTTAGGATTCGAAAAAAGGGGAGTGCCGGCGGCCATAATGGAATAAAAAGCATCATTGGGTATCTGGGTACGATAGAGTTTCCCAGAATTAAGGTTGGTATCGGAGACAAGCCGGCGGATTGGGATCTGGCAGATTATGTATTGTCAAGATTCCACGGTGAGGAAGAGCAGGTTATCCGGGAGGCGTTGAAGGATGTTTCTGATGCTTGTAAGATTATGATTACCTCCGGGATCGAGGAAGCCATGAATAGATATAACAGGAAAAAATAGCAAGTTGTCAGCAAACATTAGACTTGTTAGGAGGATTTAACTTGAACACCTTTGTAGCACCTCTGAAGGAATTAAAGGAATATAACGATATCAGAGATAATATCATAAGGAAAACCTTGCCGGTACAAGTTACCGGCTGTATTGATTCCCAGAAATGTCATCTCGCCTATGGTTTGGGAGAAGATTTCCTTTATAAAGTGATTGTAACCTACAGTGACATTAAGGCCAAGGAGATCTATGAGGACTACCGCTTATATGACAAGGATGTATTCCTTTATCCTGCCAAGGATATTATTTTCTACAGTGCTGATATCCATGGAAATGCGATTGTCCGGGATCGGTTAAGGGTACTGCGCCGTCTTCTTGAGAAGAAGAAGGCTACCATTATAGTTACTTTGGACGGCGGAATGGACCGGCTGCTGCCGCTGACGATGATGAAGGACCGCATCATTAAAGTGCGGATGGACTCCACCATTCAGTTACCAAAATTAAGTGCCGAGCTGGTTCATCTTGGATATGAGAGGCAGGGGCAGGTGGAGAATCCGGGCGAATTTGCCGTCCGCGGCGGCATTCTTGATATCTTTCCCCTGACGGAGGAAGTACCCTACCGTATTGAACTGTGGGGGGATGAGATTGATTCCATCCGTACCTTTGAAGTAAGCAGTCAGCGTTCCATAGAGCAGGTGGAGGAGCTGGTAATCTATCCGGCAGCAGAAATTATTCCGGATGCGAATCGAATTCAGGAAGGCCTGCAGAAGCTGGAAGAGGAAAAGAAGCAGTATGTAAAGAAATTGCGGGAACAGTTTAAGACGGAAGAGTCCGCAAGAATACAGAATATCATTGAAGAATTTAAAGAAAATCTGGTGGAATTTCAAGGCTCTGTGGCAATGGAAAGCTATATCGGTTATTTCTTTGACCAGACGGTGAGCTTTTTTGATTATTTTGATAATGAGGATACCCTGTTTTTCTTAGATGAACCGGGCAGACTGGTTGAAAAGGGAGAAGCGGTAGAGACAGAGTTTCGGGAAAGCATGATCGGACGTATTGAGAAGGGGTATATTCTTCCCGGGCAAATGGATGTTATCTTTGGCTATAAGCAGATTCTGTCCCTGTTGTCCAGAAAGAATTCCATTCTAATGAGTACGATGGAAGCAAAAAATGTACCGATTACTCCGAAGAGAAAATATGATTTTACCGTGCAATCCGTTCCCTCCTATAACAATAACTTTGAAGTCCTTGTTAAGGACCTGGAACGGTGGAAAAGGAATAAATACCGGGTTATTCTGCTCTCCGGCTCCAGAACAAGGGCGATGCGGCTCAGCGAGGACCTGCGGGATTTTGACCTGAATGCTTTCTATAGTGAAGACATGGACCGGGAGCTGCAAAGCAGTGAAATTATGGTGGCGTATGGAAGTCTTCGGAGGGGTTTTGAATACCCGCTGATTAAACTGGTTATCATCTCGGAAAGTGATATCTTTACGAATGAGAAGAAGAAAAAACGTAAAAAATCCGCCTATGAAGGTAAGAAGATACAAAGCTTTACGGAGCTTACGCCCGGGGATTATGTGGTTCATGAGAACCATGGCCTTGGAATTTACCGTGGTATTGAAAAGATTGAAGTAGAAGGGGTAACGAAGGACTATATAAAAATTGAATACGGCGGCGGAGGCGTGTTGTATGTTCCTGCAACAGGCCTGGATGTGATACAGAAATATTCCGGTTCTGAGGGAAGGAAACCGAAGCTGAATAAGTTAAATTCGGTGGAATGGAAGAATACGAAAGCCAAGGTAAGAGGCGCCGTTCGGGAAATTGCGAAGGAGCTGGTGGAGCTCTACGCACAGAGACAGGAAAAGAAAGGCTTTCGGTTCAGCCTTGACACCGTTTGGCAGAAGGAATTCGAGGAAGCCTTCCCCTACGAAGAAACCTATGATCAGCTGAATGCCATAGAAGATACCAAGCGGGATATGGAAAGCGATAAGATCATGGACCGGCTGATCTGCGGGGATGTCGGCTATGGTAAGACAGAGATCGCTATCCGGGCGGCATTTAAGGCGGTCGCCGATGGAAAGCAGGCCGTATTCTTAGTTCCTACCACAATTCTCGCACAGCAGCATTATAATACTCTGGTGCAGAGGATGAAGGACTTTCCAGTCAGCGTGGATGTCCTTTCCCGGTTCCGCTCCGCTTCGGAGCAGAAGAAAACCCTGGAACGTCTGCGAAAGGGGAGCCTGGATATCCTCGTGGGCACCCATCGTGTCCTTTCTGCGGATGTGAAGTTTAAGAATTTGGGCCTTTTAATTGTTGATGAGGAGCAGCGTTTTGGCGTTACCCATAAGGAAAAGATCAAGCAGTTCAAGAAGGACGTGGATGTGCTTACCTTAACGGCAACCCCGATTCCCAGAACCCTTCATATGAGCCTTGTCGGTATCCGAGATATGAGTGTACTGGATGAACCACCGGTGGACCGTCTGCCGATTCAGACCTATGTGCTTGAGCATAATGAGGAAATTATCCGGGAAGCCATCAACCGGGAGCTTGCAAGAGGCGGGCAGGTTTACTATGTATATAACCGGGTGAACGGAATTGACGAGGTGGCCAACACGGTTGCCGGATTGGTGCCCGAGGCAAGCGTGGCTTTTGCCCATGGACAGATGCATGAACGCGAATTGGAAAAGATTATGTATGATTTTATTTCCGGAGAAATCGATGTCTTGGTCTCAACGACAATTATCGAGACCGGTATGGATATCTCCAATGTAAATACGATCATTATTGATGATGCGGACCGTTTGGGATTATCGCAGCTCTACCAGCTCCGCGGCCGGGTGGGACGCTCCAACCGCACTTCCTATGCCTTTCTTATGTATAAAAGGGATAAGATGCTGAAGGAGATTGCGGAGAAGAGACTGCATGCAATCAAGGAATTTACCGAGCTGGGCTCCGGTTTTAAGATCGCCATGCGGGATCTGGAAATCCGCGGTGCCGGTAACCTCCTGGGAGCGCAGCAAAGCGGACACATGGAGGCCGTAGGCTATGATTTATATTGTAAGATGCTGAACGAAGCGGTAAAATCCATGAAGGGAGAGGAAGTCGAGGAGGAAATCTTTGAAACAACCGTGGATATGGACATGGATGCCTTTATTCCGGCTACGTATATTAAAAATGAGGTTCAGAAATTGGACATCTATAAGCGAATCGCCGAGATTGAGAATGAGGAAGAGCTTATGGATATGCAGGAGGAGCTGGCAGACCGGTTCGGTGATCTCCCAAATGCAGTGAACAATCTTTTAAATATTGCGTTAATAAAATCCATCTGTCACAGCGTATATGTGACAAGCCTGGTGCAGAAGGGAAATGAGGTGACACTTACCATGTATCCAAAGGCGAGGCTGGCTGTGGAGAAATTTCCGGAGCTTCTGGTCAAATATCAGAACAGCTTAAAGCTGATACCGCAAGCAAATCCTTATTTTATATACCGGATGCCGGGCAATCCGAAGGGGAAATCGGACAATATGAATATCTTCACAAACCTTGAGAAGCTGTTGGAAGATTTTAAGCTGCTTCTCGAAGAGAAAGGAGAGAAGGAATAAACA
>DOWG01000238.1:13976-14412 GCA_003519685.1 Lachnospiraceae bacterium | reverse complement strand
TGATTGGAATGGGTGCGTCTACAAATTCGAACTATGCGGCTCAGTATAAGCTGCCCGGAACGTTTGCTCCGATCGCTGATTTTGATCTGCTTCGTAAAGCAGTTCTGGCGGCGGAAAAATTAAATATTAAAACGGTGGTTGGAAATGTTCTTTCCTCGGATACCTTTTATGGGGATGATAAGGATGCCAATGATCTGTGGCGCAAGATGAACGTTCTGGCAGTTGAGATGGAAGCAGCGGCACTTTATATGAACGCAGCAAGGGCAGGAAAGAAAGCACTCTGCATCCTGACGATCTCCGATCATATCTATACCGGTGAAGCTTTATCCGCGGAGGACAGGCAGTCCACCTTCCAAGACATGATGAAAATTGCTTTGGAGATAGCCTAATATATAAGGTCCTATTCATATCAAAATCTTAAAATAACTTATGACAC
>DOWG01000238.1:12689-13860 GCA_003519685.1 Lachnospiraceae bacterium | reverse complement strand
ACGGTAATTGGATTTCCCAATGGATATAATACGACTGCGGTAAAAGTGTATGAAACGAAGGATGCCATTCAGAATGGAGCCGATGAGATTGATATGGTGATTAACATCGGTGATTTAAAGGACCGTAATTATGATCGGATAGAAGATGAAATAAAACAGCTTAAGGAAGCATGCGGTGATAAAATTCTTAAGGTAATTATTGAGACTTGCCTGCTTACGGAGGAAGAAAAGATAGCGATGTGCGAAATTGTGACGAAAGCCGGAGCGGATTTTATTAAGACTTCTACCGGTTTTTCTAAAGGCGGGGCAACCTTTGAAGATATCGCCTTATTCGCAAAGCATGTAGGTAAAAATATCAGAATAAAAGCAGCCGGGGGTATCTCTTCCTTCGAGGATGCGGAGAAATTCATCGAATTGGGAGCTTCCCGATTGGGGACCAGCCGTATCGTGAAACTGGCAAAAAAGGAGCAGGGGGCAAAGGAGGCTTTATAATGCAGGAGAACAACGAGCAGAAAACCAGCCTTATTCCACAGGAAAAGGGAGAACTATTAGGCAAGCAGAGTATTGTAAGCCGTTCTGTGGTGAAAAATTTGATCCGTGCCGCGATTCTTGCAATGGAGAAGGCTTATACGCCATATTCACATTTTCAAGTCGGAGCAGCATTGTTAACAAAGAATCAGAAAATTTATACGGGCTGTAATATTGAAAATGCTTCTTTTACGCCGACGAACTGTGCGGAGCGTACGGCTTTTTTTAAGGCGGTAAGTGAAGGAGAGCGGAACTTTGCAGCAATTGCCATCGTTGGAGGAAAGGAAGGAATCCTTACAGATTACACCCCTCCCTGCGGTGTATGCCGGCAGGTGATACGGGAATTTGTTGATCCGAATAGCTTCCTGATAATCCTGGCAAAATCAGAGAATGATTACATGCTGTATTTCCTGGAAGAATTATTGCCCCTGGGATTTGGACCGGAAAATATATTATAGATCTTGTTGGGGGTGTGAATAGTAACTTTTGATTATATAGAGCAGGAAGACAGCATAAAAAATGGTTCAAGAATCGGTGCAATGAATGTCGATTCTTGAACCATTTATTATAGAATACGGTTATTTATATTAGAGAATGTTATGAATAATTTTCCGTTATAAGTTATAACTATTCTTCCATAAGC
>DOWG01000238.1:12093-12629 GCA_003519685.1 Lachnospiraceae bacterium | reverse complement strand
CGGAAATTGCAGATGCAATTACCAAGGAAATCGGAAGACAGAAGGATCATATCGAATTGATCGCTTCTGAGAATTTTGTAAGTCCGGCAGTTATGGCAGCAATGGGAAGTCAGCTTACGAATAAGTATGCAGAAGGGTATCCCGGTAAGCGATACTACGGAGGCTGTGAGTATGTAGATATTGTTGAGACTCTTGCAATCGAGAGAGCCAAGAAATTATTTGGCTGTACCTATGCGAATGTTCAACCACATTCTGGTGCGCAGGCAAATATGGCAGTATTCTTTGCATTACTTCAACCGGGCGATACTTTTATGGGAATGAACCTGAATCATGGCGGACATCTGACTCACGGAAGTAAAGTAAATATAAGCGGAACGTATTTTAATCCGGTTCCTTACGGAGTAGATGANNAAATTAATTGTTGCAGGTGCAAGTGCTTATGCCAGAAAGATAGATTTTAAGAAATTCAGGGAAATTGCGGATGAAGTGGGTGCCTATCTGATGGTAGATATGGCACATATCGCGGGTCTGGTAGC
>DOWG01000238.1:10962-11981 GCA_003519685.1 Lachnospiraceae bacterium | reverse complement strand
TATGCAGGAAGAATTATTGAAAATGCACAGGCTCTGGCCAATGGACTCATGAAGCGGGGCTTCCATCTGGTATCGGGAGGAACGGACAATCACCTGATGCTGGTAGATCTTCAGAATATGGGAGTTACCGGTAAGGATGCGGAGAAGCTGTTAGATGCAGCGAATATTACCTGCAATAAGAATACTGTTCCGAATGATCCGACCTCACCGAATGTTACCAGCGGTATCCGGCTTGGTACGGCTGCGATAACAACAAGAGGAATGAAGGCAGAGGATATGGATGTCATTGCAGAAGCAATCTATCTTCTGATAACGGATGTAGACAAGAATAAGGGCAGGGCAATGGAATTAGTGAAATCCTTAACAGAGAAGTATCCNNAAATAGAAAGCTGCGCAAAAACGAGGTGAATTCCGGCAGGGGAGGTGATGTATACATTCCCTGCCGGAATTCGTTTTTCAAGAAATACAGATGAAAGATTCCGCATGAAATTTAGGTAGAGCTCATTCCAGAGTTCTTCCGGCTAGGAAGGTGCTCTTTGTTCATGACAAGCAAATTGGTTTGCTGATTCGTCTTGATTATTTGTATCCTTGGCGGCCGATTCTGTTTTTTTATCACAAAGCTCTTCGCTTGCTATAAGCGTCGCCAGAGTATCTCCCAGCTGCGTAAATGCGGCAGCCAGCAGTGATACTTCTTCTGGAGGGAAGCATTCATTGATTTTACAAGCTGCCGCTGTAATAAAGGCAACAAGTTCGCACGATTTCATAATTCTCCTCATTTCTGCGCTGCCTTTGCGCTTTTCACCTCAATATGAATATATGCTCGCTTCGGATATAATTGCATCTGCAAATCGGCGAATATAGTATATCGGCTGCTTTCAGGCGGCGGGAATAAAGAGTTTGCCTTGGCAATCGTTTAAACTGATATAGAGCAGTTTTTATCCAGCATCTTGTTATAACATCTGGTACCAAAGATAATACCAATGATAAAAACACTTGCGACACAGACGTATCTCACGATC
>DOWG01000238.1:10420-10907 GCA_003519685.1 Lachnospiraceae bacterium | reverse complement strand
TATCCAAGCTCTTCGCCGACCAGAATTACTTTGATCCGACCCGGTATCCTTGATTTTCTGGTAATTACAATTTCACAGCAGATACAATCCTCTACAAGACAGTTTCCGCATCGCCCTAATTCGGAACATGGGGTTTTCTTCTCGAGCCGAACCGCATTTGGCGGAGCTGCCATATTACGAATTCGCTCTATGCCAGTATTTACATCGGTTACTATTTTATTCATTCCTGCAATCACAATCACGTTTTTAGGTCCCGCAATCAGGCAGGCAACCCGGTTGCCATGACCGTCGATGTTAATTAGCTGGCCGTCCAGGGAAATTGCATTCGAGCTCATAAAATAGTAATCGGCAGTTACAATTTTACTGTACATCAGGGAGCTTTCCTCCGGAGTTTTTGCACGGCTGCGATCATACAGGATATAGTCGGACGCATGTAACTCATCCAGCAATCCGATCTCATCCAGGGTTTGTGAGCCGCCCCAGGAGA
>DOWG01000238.1:6987-10380 GCA_003519685.1 Lachnospiraceae bacterium | reverse complement strand
AAGATTTTCATAATTTATCTTCTTCGCAGACATTATACTCCTCCTCCTTAACCTCTTCCCATAAGAAATGAGGTTTTTGATAATTACAGAAAATGGTTCTGTTTTGTAAATAATACTATCCTAATCTTATACGAATTCCTAACAATGTTCAATAAGAATAAGAAAATGTTTTAATATTTCGGTAAAAAAGTTTTATTTGTCCATTTTCAAGATATGGGGTATACTAGTGTTACGGAATATATATGGATTTGGATTATATGGTATCGTAATTGCGAATGGCATTAAGCCGGCAATATTCCTTTACCGTGTAATTGTTATGTCACAGGAAAGTTGGAAAGAAATGTCGAAGAGTTTATATATTGCTGAAAAACCTAGTGTAGCAGCTGAGTTCGCGAAAGCACTTAAGATTTCGGGGAAAAAGCAGAATGGATATATTGAATCGGAAGAAGCGATTGTTACTTGGTGTGTGGGACATCTGGTAACCATGAGCTATCCGGAAGCCTATGACCCGGCCTTAAAGAAATGGAGTATGGCGACCCTGCCATTTCTTCCGAAGAAATATCGTTATGAAATTATTCCGAATGTTAAGAAGCAGTTTGCTGTTGTGAAAGAGCTGCTGAATCGGGGAGATGTAGATAAGATCTATGTCTGCACCGACTCCGGACGGGAAGGAGAATACATATACCGACTGGTGGATCAGGAAGCCAGGGTGCCGGATACAAAGGAGAAAAGAAGGGTATGGATCGATTCTCAGACTGAGGAGGAGATATTAAGAGGCATACGGGAAGCAAAACCGCTGTCTGCATATGATTCTCTTGCGGATGCGGCATACCTTCGTGCGCAGGAAGATTACCTCATGGGAATTAACTTCTCCCGCGCGTTAACCTTAAAATACGGGAATGAGATTCAAAGATTTTTAAATACAAAAAAATGGTCTGCCATTTCCGTTGGGCGTGTAATGACTTGCGTTCTTGGCATGGTAGTCCGCAGAGAACGGGAAATACGTGATTTTGTGAAGACTCCTTTCTTCCGCGTGATGGCGCAGATTCAGGCGGAGGAGAAAGAATTTACAGGGGAATTCCGTGCAGTCGAAGGTTCGAAGTATTTTAATTCCCCCTTACTATACAAAGAAAACGGCTTTCAGGAAAAGACCTCGGCACTCCATCTGATTTCGGAGCTGGCAGGAACAATACCTGCGATCGGTGATGACGGGACCTGGAGCAGACAGAAAACCGATGCCGATTTACCACAGCTGCTGGCGGAGGTCGTTCAGGTTGATAAGAAAAAGGAGAAGAAGAATCCTCCGCTGCTGTTTAACCTTGCCGAGCTTCAGAACGAATGCTCCAAAAATTTTAAGATAAGTCCGGATGAGACGCTGAAGTTTACGCAGGAGCTATACGAGAAGAAGATGGTGACCTACCCAAGAACCGATGCCAGAGTTTTGTCCGCTGCAGTGGCGAAAGAGATCGAGAAAAATATCAGGGGGTTGCAGGGATTAAATCATGTAAGAGATTTTGCTGCCGAGATCTTAGAGAGCGGCTCTTATAAAGGAATCGCAAAAACTAGGTATGTCAATGATGCTCAGATTACAGACCACTATGCCATCATACCTACCGGCCAGGGACTGAATAATCTGCGTTCCCTTTCCCATACCGCAATACGCGTTTATGAGTCGATTGTGAGGCGGTTTTTATGTATCTTCTTCCCGGCAGCAGAATATCGCAGGGTTGGAGTTACCGCTAAAATCGGCGGGGAAAGCTTCTTCACCTCTCTGCGTATGCTTGAAAAGGAAGGCTACCTTAAGGTGCTGAATTCCGGCGTGAAGGCTTCCGAACCGTCAAATGGAAAGAATGCACCGGAGGATAAGGAAGCCTCGGAGAATGAGGAGGATTCCGAGGAGGACTCAGATCAGGCGTTACTGACGGCGTTAATGAATCTTCGAAAAGGGAAAATGCTTCCGGTCAATGCGCTTACCATAAAGGAGGGGGAAACCACACCGCCCAAGAGATATAATTCTGGTTCCCTGATCCTTGCCATGGAGAATGCGGGACAGCTGATTGAGGATGAGGAGCTGCGGGCGCATATCAAGGGCAGCGGTATCGGAACCAGTGCCACAAGAGCAGAAATCCTGAATAAGTTGGTTAAGATTAATTATCTTAGCTTAAATAAGAAGACACAGATCATTACACCGACCCTTTTAGGAGAGCTGATCTTTGAAGTGGTGGATGCCTCCATAAAATCTCTTCTGAACGCAGAGCTTACCGCCAGCTGGGAAAAGGGGCTGACCTATGTAGCCGAAGGGCAGATTACGAAAGAGGAATATACCGAAAAATTAGAAGGTTTTGTTACAAGAAGAGTGCAGGGCGTGAAAGCGTTAAATAACCAGGCAGCACTTACGAGAGTTTTTCAGGAGGCAGCAACAAACTATAAAAAATAGAGTCCATACGATACCGTATGAAAGACGATGTAATATTTCCTATTCACAAACAATATATAACAATAGATACAAGAAAAAGGGGTATGAACATGACAGAACATCTTAAGATTCATTCATTATTCGATTTGAAAGAAACGATTGCAGCCGAAGTCTTTGAAGGATGTACCTATCCTTGGGAAGTATTAAGTAAAATCAAAGATGCGATTCTTCAGATCGGCAATTCCCTGCCGGAAGAGGAATACCGAAAAGCAGGAGATAATATTTGGATTGCAAAATCGGCAAAGGTTGCGCCGACCGCCTGCATTAACGGACCGGCGATCATCGGTAAGGATGCCGAGATCCGGCATTGTGCCTTTATCCGCGGCAGTGCCATTGTCGGAGAGGGTGCTGTGGTAGGAAACTCAACCGAGCTTAAGAATGTAATACTTTTCAATAAAGTACAAGTGCCTCATTATAACTATGTCGGTGATTCTATTCTGGGATATCAATCACATATGGGCGCAGGAGCGATTACCTCCAATGTAAAATCAGATAAAACCTTAGTTGTGGTTAAAGACGGAGAACAAAAGCTGGAGACCGGTCTGAAAAAATTCGGTGCGATTTTAGCGGATCATGTGGAAGTGGGCTGCAACAGTGTCTTAAACCCGGGAACGGTCATCGGACGGAATTCGAATATCTATCCCTTATCCATGGTACGCGGGTATGTTCCGGAAGGAAGTATTTACAAAAAGGCAGGAGAAGTTGTCACCAAACATTAATATTTTCTAAAAAGCTATGGACTTATCCTCTGTTTTGTGCGAAAATATGTTAAGTAAATAACAATATCAAAATAAATTTCTGCATAAGCAGTAGCTGCCTGAATGATACAAGAACTATTTGCATAAACAGGCAGATTACATATTTGTTATTTCGCGCATAGCAAGTTGAATGGCATACGTATTCTTTTGGTAATCGAT
>DOWG01000238.1:4031-6840 GCA_003519685.1 Lachnospiraceae bacterium | reverse complement strand
CGCAAGTACGCCGAGGCGTACTTATACCTCTATTTTACAAATAGACAAATGAAATACGATACTATGTAAATTGAAAGGAGTTTCGACAACATGACTTATTCTCATGAAGTAAAAATGATGTGTCCGGTTGCACAGGGCGTTCACCATGGCGCTGCACCAATTCCGGAAGAAGCAAAATGGGTTAAATCCAAGGAAGTAAAAGATATTTCCGGATTTACTCATGGTATTGGCTGGTGTGCACCTCAGCAGGGAGCATGTAAGTTAACTTTAAATGTTAAGGATGGCATTATTCAAGAGGCATTGGTTGAGACAATCGGCTGCTCCGGTATGACTCACTCCGCTGCAATGGCATCCGAGATTCTTCCAGGATTAACCATTCTCGAAGCATTAAATACGGACTTAGTATGCGACGCAATTAATACGGCTATGAGAGAACTGTTCCTGCAGATTGCATACGGAAGATCACAGAGTGCTTTCTCAGAAGACGGACTTACGATCGGTGCCGGATTAGAGGATTTAGGAAAGGGTCTTCGCAGCCAGGTAGGTACGATGTATGGTACTCTTGAAAAAGGACCTCGTTACCTGGAAATGGCAGAGGGCTATGTAACTGGTATCGCTCTTGACGCTGATGATGAGATCATTGGTTATCAGTTCGTGAGCCTTGGCAAGATGATGGATTTCATCAAAAAAGGCGATGATGCAACTACAGCATTTGAAAAATCCAAAGGGCAATATGGACGTGTAGAGGATGCTGTAAAGATCATTGACCCGAGACGCGAATAGTAAAGGAGGATACGTACGATGGCTTTATTTGAATCATATGAAAGAAGAATAGATCAGATTAATGCGGTATTAAAAAAATACGGCATCGCTTCGATTGAAGAAGCAGAGAAGATTACCAAGGATGCCGGCCTTGACGTTTACAATATGGTCAAAGCAATTCAACCGATTTGCTTTGAAAATGCATGCTGGGCTTATACCGTTGGCGCTGCAATTGCAATTAAAAAAGACGCAAGAAAAGCAGCAGAAGCTGCAGCAGCAATCGGCGAAGGCTTACAATCTTTCTGTATTCCGGGTTCTGTAGCAGATCAGAGAAAGGTTGGTTTAGGCCATGGTAACCTGGGTAAGATGTTACTGGAAGAGACAACCGAGTGTTTCTGTTTCTTAGCAGGCCATGAGTCCTTTGCAGCAGCAGAAGGTGCAATCGGTATAGCACAATCCGCGAATAAAGTAAGACAGAAACCATTAAGAGTTATCTTAAATGGTTTAGGCAAAGACGCAGCACAGATCATCTCCCGTATCAATGGATTTACCTATGTTGAGACAGAGATGGATTACTATACAGGAGAGGTAAAGGAGAAATTCCAGAAGGCTTACTCCAAAGGACCGAGAGCAGAAGTTAAGTGCTATGGTTCTAATGATGTAACGGAAGGCGTTGCAATCATGCATAAGGAAAATGTTGATGTTTCCATCACGGGTAACTCAACCAACCCTACCAGATTCCAGCATCCGGTTGCAGGTACCTATAAGAAGGAGCGCCTGGAACAGGGCAAGAAATACTTCTCCGTTGCTTCCGGCGGTGGTACAGGAAGAACCCTTCATCCGGATAACATGGCAGCAGGTCCGGCTTCCTATGGTATGACAGATACTATGGGTAGAATGCATTCGGACGCTCAGTTTGCAGGATCCTCCTCCGTTCCGGCTCACGTAGAAATGATGGGCTTGATCGGCATGGGAAATAACCCGATGGTCGGCGCTACGGTGTCAGTTGCGGTGGCTGTTCAGCAAGCTGCTGATGCAGGGAAGTTCTAAGGTTTCCATTGGTTTTGAATTAATAACAATTCATTATCTGAGTAAAAAAAATTATCACCCATTTGATACCCGAGCTTCAAAAATATGATTTTGTCCACCGTTTGTCCACCGTATTTTCACTTGTGGGCAAAAAATAAATAGAAACGGGTGACAAACTTTTAAATACCTTATTGAATTATAAAACACCTCATTGAATTATAATTTCTTTGGGGTGTTTTATTTTAAGATTTCTTCTAAAATATCAATTACATCATTTTCCATTTTATTGGTGTTCTTTGCATAGTTGTTCATGCAATTTTCTGTTTCAGGTCTTCAACCTCTTTTTCTAGCTTAGTAATCATCTTGAGCAGGAGCGTAGTATTGTCTCCCTCCAGCTTAGTAATCCGGTAATACTGGGACAGCTCATCCATATTCTTTTTCACAGCTTTCATTTCATCTTCCAGTATGCTTCTGGTTCTGTCAAGTTCATCAAGCATCAGGTTTTCTGACTTTGTAATCCTCTTATCCATTTCAGTTAAAATCTTCGATTCTGACTTTGCAGTCCTCTTATCCATCTCTGTTAAAATCTTCGATTCTGACTTTGTAATCAGTCCGGCTATTGCCTGTAAATCTTTTTCGTCTAACACGTTATATCCCTCCTATTTTCTATCTATTGCATGTGCCCTTTGCTCGATTGCATGATGTATGGACATATCGCATCATTCTTCTGGATTTTCTTTTTCTTTTTGCTTTTTAATCATTTCAGCAGCAAAGAGTAAATAAAAGCACCATATAGGCAATACGATTAAAACTTGTCCGACAATCCTATTTTAGAATATCCTCTAATAAACATCAAGAACTATTTAGGATGTTTCCTAATAACTCATAGGAGAAAACGTTATTGTTCACACCCATCCTGTATACCGTGTTATGATTTCGACAAATGATATCCGATTCGGAGACGCTTTCGCTTAAGATTCATTACATAGCGGTACATAAGGCTCCAAAATACGGAGCC
>DOWG01000238.1:0-4001 GCA_003519685.1 Lachnospiraceae bacterium | reverse complement strand
TATCATGAACAAAAAGAACGTTCATGATCTTTTGCTCCACGGGAAATATGAGCAAGCTCATATTTCCTCATTAGTGCGCTTTTGTTATATTATAGACTTTATCTGGGTGTGAACAGTAACGAGAATACAAGCCGATTCATTACACTTAATCACCGTTGATGCATAAAATAAATAAAGGAAAGAGAGGAGTGTTTTTATGGATCGCTTTTATGAAGGAAAAATGTCCGGCAGAAACCATCCCGCAGGACCATGCCGGGATCATGGACCATGCCCTTATGTTGTCAACATTGCGCGGGCAACTGAGGAAAATCAAAATTATCGTACTGCGTTGTGGACCGGATGCTACCTGCAACTGACTTTGATGTGTATTCCTGCGTGCGGTGAAATTGGATTGGAAGTACACCCGGATACCGATCAGTTTTTGCGTATTGAGCAGGGAAACGGCGTTGTTATGATGGGAAAATGTAAAGATCAACTGGATTTCCAACAATGCGTATCGGAGGACGATGCGATCTTTGTTCCCGCAGGCACATGGCATAATGTCGTCAATACAGGTCGGTGTCCGCTGAAACTATATTCCATCTATGCCCCGCCCCACCATCCGCGCTGTACTATACAAAGAACTAAAATGGAAGCCGATAAAATGGAATCATAAAACATCGAAATATGGAAGAAAGAAAAGCGCCAACCCTACTCAAAAGGATTGGCGCTTTTCTTGTGCGTACCCATATGGATTTTATAGCAATTCCCCATATCGCTTTACATACAGTCTTTTCAGCACCGTCGCCAGCACCATATAGCATACGACGGTCGCCGCAAGGAATGCGAAATACACACTCGGCAGCGCCGCGAGACCCAACGCTGCCCCAAAGGGAGTGAACGGGATAGCGGTCAGCACGGCAATGCCCGTGAAAGAAAGCAGGATGACCGGCGCGGAGGCGCGACTCTGAATGAATGGAATTTTCGGCGTGCGAATCATGTGGATGACCAGTGTCTGGCTCCACATGGATTCAATGAACCACCCTGCCTGGAATGTGGCAATATAGAGCGCCTGCATTGCAGGATCGGTGAGTTGATGGAAAAGCAGCCCGCCGCAAACCATGGGACAGATGATGAAATACATAAGCAGATAGGTCGTAATATCGAACACCGAGCTGGCGGGGCCGATCCACAGCATAAACTTGCTCACCGATGAGGCATCCCATTTACGCGGTTTTTGCAGGAAATCTTTGTCCACGTTGTCCCAAGGAATCGCTGTGCAGGAGATGTCGTAAATCAGATTGAGCAAAATCAAGTGGATGGATGCCATGGGCAGGAACGGCAGAAACGCACTGGCGGCCAGTACGGAAAACATATTGCCGAAGTTGGAGGACGCCGTCATTTTGATGTACTTAATCATGTTGGCGTAAGTCTTACGGCCTTCGATAATACCGTCCTCCAGCACCATCAAATCTTTTTCCAGCAGGATAACGTCCGCCGACTCTTTGGCGATGTCCACGGCGGTATCCACGGAAATTCCCACATCAGAGGCTTTCATGGCGGCGGCGTCATTGATGCCATCTCCCATAAAGCCCACGGAGTGTCCGTTTTCCCGCAGTACCCGTACCACGCGAGCCTTTTGCGTGGGCGACAGCTTAGCAAAGACCGTCGCCTTTTCGGCCCGCTTTGCAAGTTCCGCGTCGTCCATGTCGTCAAGGTAGTCACCGAGTAAAAGGTCATTCACCGTAAGCCCCACTTGACGACAGATACAGGTGGTTACCTTTTCGTTGTCGCCAGTCAGTATTTTCACGGCCACGCCATGGTTGTTCAGTGCCCGGATGGCCTCCGCCGTCGTCTCCTTGGGCGGGTCGAGGAAAGCAAGATAACCGATCAACACCATGCCGCTCTCGTCCGACACAGAAAACTGACCCACAGGCGCTGGGTTGGTCTTATGAGCTACGGCAATGACCCGCATCCCGGCGGCGTTCAGCTCGTCGGATTTGGCGAGGATAACCGACCGGAGTTCCTCCGTCAGCGGTTCCACCGCGCCATTATATTCGGCGTAGGCGCAGCATTTCAACATTTCCTCCACTGCGCCCTTGGTGATCATCTGGGTCTTGCCCGTCTGGTCGGCCACCACCACGCTCATCCTGCGGCGGTTGAAGTCGAACGGAATTTCATCCACCTTGCGGTATGTGGTTTTCAACTGGTTCTGCGCAATCTCTTTCTGCTTTTGGATAATCGCCAAATCAATGAGGTTTTTCAGCCCCGTCTGGTAGTAGCTGTTGAGAAAGGCGTGGCGCAGCACCCGTGCATCCTCGTCACCATGGATATTGAGATGATATTCCAGTACCACTTTGTCTTGCGTCAGTGTCCCTGTTTTGTCGGTGCAAAGCACGTCAATGGAACCGAGGTTCTGAATAGCGTTGAGGTTTTTGATGATTACTTTCTTTTTGCTCATGGCCACCGCACCCCGTGCAAGGGAAGTCGTGACGATCATGGGCAGCATTTCGGGGGTCAGTCCTACCGCCACCGAGATGGCGAAAAGGGATGCATCCATCCAGTTACCCTTGGTAAAGCCGTTGATAAACAGCACGATCGGAACCATGATGAGCATGAAGCGGATGAGCACCCACGAAACCGAGTTGACTCCTTTTTCAAAGCTGGTTTTCGGCGGCTTGCCCATCAGCTCGCGGGCCATGCCGCCCAGCATCGTGTCGTCACCCACGGCGGCGACGACCGCCCGGGCGCTGCCGCTGATAACATTGCTACCCATAAACGCGAGATTGGTAAATTCGGTCAGCGCGCCGTCGGCGGCACGGCAGACCGGGCCTTTCTCTACTGGTTCGCTTTCGCCCGTCAGCGCGGATTGGCTGATGAACAGATCTTTCGCGGAGAGAATGCGCACGTCGGCTGGGATCATATCGCCTGCCGAGAGCACCACGATGTCACCCACCACCACCTCGTCCAGTGGAATTTCCTTCTGCCCGTTCTCCGCCCGCTCCACGCAGGTGGTGGTGTGGATCATTTTCGACAGCCGCGCCGCCGCGTTGCCGCTTCGGGTTTCCTGCACGAACCGCAGGATTCCGGAGATCATCACTATGGCGGTGATGATAATGACGGTTACATAGTTTTGCTCCCCCGGTTCTGCAAAAACAATGTCCGTAAATGTGGACACCAACGCCAGCACAAACAGGATCGCCGTAAAAGGATTGACAAAGGCCTTGCCAATCCGCTTCAAAAGAGATTCTTTTTTCCCGTGGGTAACGGCGTTGCTGCCGTAGGTTTCCCGCGCGGTATCGACTAGTATTTCCGGGATTCCGGATTCATCGGTGCCCAGCTTTTGAAAGAGCTGTTCGCCACTGTGGGTTGCCACGTACAAAAGCCGCTCCCGAACTTCGCCCCTGCGAACAAGAGAGGCTGCTTTATTTTTCTTCAGTAAGAGTTCTTTGTGTAAAATATGCATTGGTCTGTACCTCCATTTTTTGATTTACCTTTCGGCATAAAGGAAGTACGGCACGCGGACCAAAAGGCCGTGTTTTATTTTCGAAAATGGCCGCCGATGATGGGGGCCATTTTCGCTTCTACTTCGCCCTTTTAGCTTTGCGCCGCTGCTACTCCCGGCGTCCATTTTCTCACCTCACGTTTCTTTGTTCCTATATTTATCTCATCGCTTTTCAGCGGAATCGCCCCTATAAAATCATAAAATACCAATTTTTAAGCCTGCCGCACGAGTGCGCATCCTTAGCGGAGCATTTTTTATCGTATAGGACGCAATTTTCTACACGACAAAAAGACACACCTGCGGAACATACCACTGTCCCACAGATGTGTCGATGGATTCCATCTGCTGCCGCCTGCTAAAGCGGCCCGGCCCCACGTCCTTTCGGGCATCGCCTGCTCAGTTTGTACTGTTGATCCCGCATCCCTTATCGGAATGTAATGCAGTGCAAAAAGATTGTAATTCATTATATGAGATGAGGGGAGATTTGTCAACTGACATTTGCCGGCTATGATGAATG
>DOWG01000267.1 GCA_003519685.1 Lachnospiraceae bacterium | reverse complement strand
CGGATGCGGAGTTTATTAAAGGGAGAAAATGAAACCGCGGATATCATCGGAGAGCTTGCCATATTGTTTCGAAAAAGCATGGATTGGAGATCGGATTATATTACGATAGAAGAGGAAATGAGCTTTGTCGAAAAGTATATCAACATTCAGAAGTACCGTTTCGGGGATAAGATCAAATATTATCATTATATTATGGAGGAATGCAGAGAGTATCAGGTACCGAAGCTGGCGATCGGTACCTTTATTGAAAATGCATTTATCCATGGAATTGAAACCTCCGAGAAGGATGGAGTGATATCGTTAACGATCACGCAAAATTCGGAACATCTCTTTATTGAGATTTCGGATAATGGGAGAGGGTTTCCAAAGGAAAAGCTCGATGCGGTCAGGCAGATGCTGAAAGATGCAGACAGCAGGATGCTGTATGAGGCGGAGAGCACCGGGATGCTGAATGCATTTCTGCGGTTAAAAATGTTCTGCGAGGGCAATATCTCCTTTGAAATTGACAGCGAATTAGAGAATGGAACGGATATTATGATCCAAATGCCGTTAGTTTTTGTGAACGGCGGCCGGAGCAAGGAATAAGGAGGGGTGACGTTGGATGATTAAAGTTATGATTGTGGATGATGAGCCGTTTATTCGGCAGGGGCTTATGATTTTAATTCATTGGGAGCAGTATGGATTTTGCATCTGTGGCGAAGCGTCGAACGGGAAGGAAGCAATCGAACGGATGAGAGAGCAGGAATTTGACTTGGTTATTACTGATATCAAGATGCCGCAGATGGGCGGGCTGGAATTGATCGCCTATACCTGGGAGCATATTTCAAAGGAGATACGATTTATTATATTAAGCGGTTTTTATGAATTTGAATATGCGAAAAAGGCGATCAAATACGATGTTGCGGATTATGTACTGAAGCCGGTTCAACGGGAGGAGCTCGTACGGGCGCTGGAAGATTATAAGGAGCAATATAACCGGCGGGTTGAGAAGCAAAAGAAGATGGAATTTTCTGAAAAAATTGTATTTGACCGACATATTTCCCGGTTGATTGCCGGAAAGCAGGACAAGGAGAGCTTTGCTTATGCAGTGAAGTATCTGACGGATTATACTTCGATACGATATATCAGCCTGGACTATGATACAGCGCAGGAAAAGTTTCAGGAACTTTCCGAGGAGGAGAAGCGGAAGGCGCAGAGCCTTCTATATGATACGTTAAGGGAATATCTGAAACGGAATTGGTATCATGCCTATCTTGATTCAGGGAACAATCATAATGATTATGCTGTTGGTTTGATCTATGCCAAAAAGCTTTCTGTTCTGGAGGGGGTTACGGAAAAAGAATGGATTGCCTCCCTTTATGACTTTATCCGTGTCCGTTTATCCTATAAGATCGTGCTGTACATAGGCCAGAAGGTGGATGATATCCGCAAGCTTTCCGATTCCTATAAATCCGCACATATTGCAAAGAGCTTTCAGCTTTTTTCGGAGGAAAAGGACATCGCTTACTATGATGAGATTGAGGGCAGCTTAAATCCCGGTAAATACCCGTTTGATAAGGCAATCATGGATGATTTGATCCACGCCATTGAAGAAAATGATGCGAAAGCGATCGACCGTAAGATCGAAGTGATTTACGATCATTTTAAGGAGCTGGTTTCCGAGCCGGAGATCATTAAGATCAATCTGGACTACCTAAGGTTTAACCTGATTAATCTGGCGAAGGAATTGAATCCGGAATTTGATCAGGCGGAAGTGTACCGGATCATTAATCAGGGAAGCTATCATCAGATCGCGGTTCGGGGAAGTGTTAAGCATTTTAAGAGCTTTGCCCTGGAGTTTTCCGATTATTTAAACCAGCTCAGGCAGCATGCCCTGGGTGGGGTATTAACGGAGATTGAAAAAGAGGTCACGGAAAACTACCGGGATAATCTGAGCTTAAAACTTTTAAGTGAAAAGTACTATGTTAACAGTGCTTACCTGGGTCAGATATTTAAAAAGCAGTATGGGATTTCTTTCAAGGATTACCTGAATAATTACCGGATCGACCGGGCAGCCGAGCTTCTGATTCGCACCGATGACAAGATTTACATGATTGCAGATGCCGTCGGCTTTAATAATACGGATTATTTTATAAGCAAATTTGTGCAGTTGAAGGGGGTAACGCCTCTTCAGTATCGAAAACAGGTACTAAAAAACCGCCAGATATAGTTCTGACGGTTTTTGGCGCATTTAGACAAAAATCAAAAAGGATGTATCGGTATTATTGTAAAATATAATTATTAGTATTTTCACTATACTTATTCCATTGATGCATTTGTGCAAAACTGCTAAGCTGATATTAGCTTAGCTATACATCATGTGCATTGTGCATAGCGGCAAAAAAAGATGGGAGGATATATCATGAAAAAATGGAGTACAAGGATTGCAGTACTATTGGTAATCACATTATTGGGATCCTTCCTGGTTGGCTGTAAGAAAAAAGAGGAAACTCCGGCCGGCAATCAGGAATCGGTCACAAAGGATAACGGCAGCAAAGATGGTAGTACGGCTGCTGACAGCTCGAATAAGACAGAAAAGAAAGAATACCGAATGTATACAATGTTTAATGCAGTACCCGGGACAGAGGTTCCGGATGATAACCGGATGTTAGTAAAACTGAAGGAATTTACCGGCGCCTGGGCAAAGGTCAGCTGGTTAACCGGACAGACAGCGGAGGAAAGAATCGGAGTTATGATCGCAGGCGGAGATTATCCTGATTTTATTACCGGCTCAACGGGAACGCCTGCCTTAGTGGAAGCGGGAGCATTAATTGCAATCGATGAATATTGGGATAAGTATCCGAATATAAAGAGCTATTTATCGGAAGAGGACTGGAACCGGGTAAGGGAAAAGGACGGACATATCTATCTGATCCCGCAGTTTGGTATCATTCAGGGGAAGGACATGGCAACCTATCATTGGGATGAAGCTTTCTGGATTCAGAAGGATGTACTGATCTGGGATAATTTTCCGAAGATTCGTACGATGGATCAGTATTTTGACCTGATTGCCAGATACATGGAAGCGCATCCGACCACCGAAGACGGTCAGGAAACCGTGGGCTTCTCCATGAGTACCGATGACTGGAGATACTTTGGCGTTGAGAATCCTCCGTTATTCCTGTCCGGGTATCCAAAACGACGGAGCCTGCATTGTAGACCCGGAGACAGTAACGGCGATCGACTACAATACCATTCCGGAGGCTAAGACCTATTATCAGAGAATTAATAAAGCGTTTAATGATGGATTGGTTCATCCGGAGACCTTTACGATGTCCTATGACCAGTACATTTCCCTGATTTCTACTGGCAGAGTATTGGGTACCCTGGATCAATTATGGAACTTTAACACGGCAAACGAGGCACTTGTTACCCAGGGAAAAGTAGGCAAGACCTATGTTCCGCTGCCGATTACTTTTGATGAGAGTATTAAAGACCGGTGGCACAGCCCATCTGCTCTCGATGTATCCAATGGCCTCAGTATTACAAAAAGCTGTAAGGATATCGAAGGTGCTCTGCAGTTTGTTAATGATCTTCTTTCTCCGGAAGCAATGATTTTAAGGTACTGGGGAGAAGAAGGCGTTGATTATATGGCCGGCGACGGCGGCGTATTCTATAAGACGCCGGAGCAGAGGGCAAATTATGATAATCAGGACTGGGTAACCCAGAATCTGGTGAATGCAGCATATGCTTACTTCCCTCATTTCGAAGGACAATTAGCAGATGGCGTCAATGCAGCGGATCCCAAGAATCAGCCGAATGAATTCTATGAATTATTGTATCCGGTAGAGAAAGAGCTTCTGGATGGCTATGGCTATAAGACCTTCCTGGATTTCTTAAGCTCGGATGAGCCGAATGAGCCATGGTATCCGATGTGGTCCTATACGAATACATGGAACAGCGATACGGATTATGGTGCAGCAAAGGCTAAGATAACGGAGCTGAAGCATGAGTGGCTGCCGAAGGCGATGATGGCTTCGGAGGACCAGTTTGATTCGATCTGGGAGGAATACCAGGAAGTATATCGAAGAGAAGTTGATGTGGATGCCTATTTGGATGAATTAACAGCAGAAGCGAGAAGAAGAGTAGCAGTTGCTCGCGGGGAATAATCGATAGGGGGTGTCTTAACTACTGGCAGGACTGCCGATTAAGACACCCCATGCTATGAAGAAACCGTGATCAGTTTGTAATGAAGTAAGACTGGAGGCACT
>DOWG01000300.1 GCA_003519685.1 Lachnospiraceae bacterium | reverse complement strand
AAGGTCAGATTCTTGTTAATGTTTCTAAAGGCATTGAAGATCGGACACTTTATACGCTTTCTCAGGTAATTAAGGAGGAAATACCGCAGGCAGATGTTGCGGTTCTCTCCGGTCCGAGCCATGCGGAGGAAGTCAGCCGTGGGGTGCCGACCACCGTTGTGGTAGGTGCTGAGACGAAAGTAACCGCCCGGTTTGTACAGGATATCTTTATGAATGATGTTTTTCGAGTATACACCAGCCCGGATATCACCGGTATCGAATTAGGCGGTTCCCTGAAGAATGTAATTGCCCTGGCGGCTGGAATCGTGGACGGATTAGGGTTTGGAGATAACACCAAAGCAGCTCTTATGACAAGGGGTATGGCAGAGATCAGCCGTCTGGGAATACAGATGGGCGGTAAGATGGAAACCTTCGCCGGCCTGTCCGGCTTCGGTGATTTGTTTGTTACCTGTACCAGTAAGCACAGCCGCAATTGGAATGCCGGCTATCTGATGGGACAGGGGAAAACCATGGAAGAAGCTATGAAGCAAGTCAACCAGGTCGTAGAAGGAGTGAACTCTGCGAGAGCAGCACTAGAGCTTGCAAACCGGCATGGAGTGGAGATGCCTATCGTTGAGCAGATCAACCTTCTCCTGTTTGAGAAGAAATCTGCAAAGGATGCACTCTCTGATCTGCTAATGCGGGATAGAAGAAAAGAGTACAGTACCTTAGAATGGGACGAATAATGAGACAAGCTTATTAAAATAGATAAAGATGACACGGAGCTGTTGCGATGCTGCAACAGCTCCTGCTTTTTATAAAAACATGGCATTTTCCAATATCATAGAATGAAACCCGACTGCATATCTTTAACTATAACCATAAGGAGGATGACACATGCTAGGGCAGTTTGATGTTTATAATGATATTCAGGCTAGGACAGGCGGTGAAATATACATAGGTGTGGTAGGACCGGTTAGAACAGGAAAATCTACCTTTATTAAGAGATTCATGGATCTCTTAGTCATACCCAATATTGAAGATGTCCATAGCAAAGAAAGAGCCATTGATGAATTGCCACAGGCTGCAGCAGGCAGAACGATTATGACTACTGAGCCTAAATTTATACCAAAGGAAGCTGCCAAAATCACCTTAGATGATAAAACAGATGTGAAAATACGGTTAATTGATTGTGTCGGATACATGGTAGAAGGAGCCTCCGGCCATATTGAGAGCGATCATGAGAGACTGGTAAAGACTCCATGGTTTGATCATGAAATTCCATTTACGCAAGCCGCAGAAATAGGAACCAAAAAAGTAATTAATGATCATTCAACCATTGGTATCGTAGTGACGACCGATGGCAGCTTCGGTGAACTGCCGAGAGAAAATTATTTGATTCCGGAAAAGAGAACGATTGAAGAACTGAAACGTCTGGGAAAGCCATTTATCGTTTTATTGAATACGAATAAACCGTATTCCAATGACACGATAAAGATTGCGGAGGAAATCTCTGCGCAGAATGATGTGACCGTATTGCCAGTGAATGCGGAGCAATTAAAGAGAGACGATATTACGAGAATTATGGAGAATGTTCTTTCGGTATTTCCGATTACAGAGATCGATTTCTTTATGCCAAAATGGGCGGAGATGCTGCCGAGGGATCATTGGCTTAAGGTGGATCTGCTTGCATCGGTTAAGAATCTCTTTAACAATCTGACACAGATCAAAGACGCAAGGGAACAGAATTTAGTAACAGACAGTGAGTACGTGAAACAATTTAAGGTTGATAAGGTTGACATGCAGAACGGCACGGTACAGGTGGATGTTGAATTTGATGATATGTACTATTATAAGATTCTCAGCGACTTAATTGGGGTACCGATTAGCGGAGAATATCAGTTGATCTCAACCTTAAGGGAACTGGCAGCAAAGAAAGCGGAATTTGAAAAGGTTTCCTATGCGGTGGAGCAGGTACGTGCAAAAGGTTATGGTGTCGTTTCTCCGGTTAAGGAGGAAATCAAGATTGAAGAACCAGAAGTATTAAAGCATGGGAATAAGTATGGTGTTAAAATCAAAGCAACCGCACCTTCCATTCATCTTATCAAAGCAGATATCCTTACGGAAGTTGCCCCGATCGTAGGTACGGAAGAGCAGGCAAAGGATCTCATTAACTACATTACGGAAAATGCAAAAGAAAATCCGGAGGGGATCTGGGAGACCAATATCTTCGGAAAGACAATTCGCCAGCTTGTGGATGACGGAATTAATACCAAAATCAATAAACTGACGGATGAGAGTCAGATGAAGCTTCAGGAAACAATGCAGAAAATCATCAATGACAGCAATGGCGGATTGATTTGCATTATTATTTGATACGCTGATTTGTTGTCCGATAAAAACTTCGCAGTTAATTCAGGTATTGCACCTGTTTTTTAACTGCGAAGTTTTATTTGTTTAATATTTATTAAAAAATTTTTAACAAAGAGCTGCTTTCTGTATGATTTTATCATGCAAAGCAGCTCTTTTTACGTGCGGTTTCTATATTTGACCTTTTTATGAAATAATTCTGACATAATGTTGACAAATTAATGCAGCTTTGCTATAATACTCTCGTAATATATTTAATAATTATGTAACAATTAGAATAAAATAAGATAAAGACTTCCATAGGCTTGACTTATCCATCATGGATACTTGAATAAGGGACAATAGTATTAAATTTTGGGGATAAAAAATAATTGGAGGATAATTGAATGGAAAGTAAGCTTTTGAAATTCTCCTTAGTCTGTATGACAGGAGCGTTGGTTCTTACAGCAAATCCAAAAACCGCATATGCCTATGAAGAGGGTGTCGCCGGTTTTACTTATGATAAAATAAGCAACAATTCTGAAAATGGTTCTTCCTCAATTACCACCTTAGCATCCTATGATATACCGGTACCGGGTTTTGCTGATATCGGTATTGCAGATGTGGAAACCAACTTGCTTGTTCGTTCCGGTCCAGGGGAAGATAAGAAAATCGTTGGAAAACTACCAAAGAATGGTGGCTGTGACATAATCGAAGAGGATAACGGCAACGGTTGGACCAAGGTTTCTTCCGGTAAGGTAAGCGGTTATGTTAAGACAAAATATTTAATTACAGGAACGAAAGCATCAAAACTTGCCTTAAAGGTTGGAGATTATATTGCAACAGCCAATTCCAACGGTCTGCGAGTAAGAAAAGAGCCCTCAGTGAATGCAGAAGTGATAGATCAGGTTGCAAAGGGCGAAGAGTTAATCGTTCTGGAAGGTGTTGTTCCCAATTATGATGAGGAACATAAAAAATGGGTTAAAGTAAGTCTTGATAGTGATGAAAGTGAAGAAGGCGCCGTAGGATATGTGGCGAAGGAATATGTGGATTTATCCTATCAGTTAAAGAAAGCATTATCGATTGAAGAATTAAATTTTGGTTCGGAGGTATCCTCCGTACGGATCCGTCTGGTCAGCAAAGCCAAGGAATACCTTGGGGGCCGTTATAGATGGGGGCAAAATGTCTTAGGTGTCGCCGTTGACTGCTCTGGCTTCACACAGCAGATCTATAAGAAATTCGGATATTCCATTCCACGCACTTCAAGAAGTCAGGGGAGCAGCGGTACGAGGATTTCTTCTTCCCAGCTTAAGCCCGGTGATCTGGTTTTCTATGGGAATGGAGATCACATTAACCATGTTGCGATCTTTATTGGTAACGGAAAGATTATCCATGCAAGTAACCGCAGGGACGGAATAAAGATCTCGAATCTTTATTACAGACAGCCGGTTAAATTCGTAAGATACATTAATGACAGATAAGTTGATCGGAGATTTCTTAGTGGTTGAGTCCATTTTATGGGTTCAGCCACTTCTTTTTGACTGTTACTGTTCACACCCATCATGTATACCATGTTATAATAAAAACGGACTAGTGGAGTGCCAAGATCATGAAC
>DOWG01000298.1:4628-6714 GCA_003519685.1 Lachnospiraceae bacterium | reverse complement strand
GCGATAAAGTTTATGGATAGTTTAAAGCTGGCTGCTATCGTCGTTCATGTAGCGGATGTAAGGACCAGCGTTCTTCATCCGGCAAGCACTACACACAGACAGCTTACGGATCAACAGCTCGTAGAGTGCGGTATTACGCCGGATCTCATCCGTATGTCCATTGGGATTGAAAATGCAGAGGATATTATTGCAGATATCAAACAGGGTCTTGCTTCATTGAAATAATTTTTTATTTCTCAGCAAATGAAAGCAAATTTAAGACGTATTTTTAAAAAATCTTTGTTTTTGTAACTCTTTTGATTTTTCCAAATGAATAGGACCGGCTTCTGAAAACCAGAGAAGAGTTCGAATAAAATAGAGAAAATTTCATATAATAACTAAGAAGAATTGCTATCGTGGTAATTCTTCTTTTTTAACCTTAATGAACTTTATCAATTTGCACAATTTATACATTGATAAGTAATAGGAAAACTATTACTTAAGTTTTTCCTTTCCTTGTGCAAATTGATGAAGGTGATTTGTTAGGAAGGCTTTTGACACTTCAATCAATCATGAAAATGTTAAGGAATATCATACTTAGAAAAGAGGAAAAGTTGTAATAGACACGCAAACAAGCGTTTCCGTGTTAAGGGATACAATACTTAGAAAAGAGGGCAATTCATGTTGGAAAATTTGATGGTGAACGAATATCGAGATTATGCCGGGGTACAAGATTCTAATAGAAAACAAGAAGCGGTGCATCAAAATAACGATCGAAAAAATGATACAGAATATAAAAATACCAATCGATCGATAAAGCAATCCGAATATAAAAATCCGGCAAACGAATATAGCAACACAACGAAGAGTTATGAAAGTGATAGCAGCGAGGCGGACCGTAACATAGCAAATAAGGACGAAAAGGAAGTAAATGTAAGACAAAAGAAGGAGCCGGAAAAGGAAGCGAAGAGGGATGAAGAAAAATCCAACGAAGAACAGGAAAATGAAAAGCTTGAAAAACAGAATGAGGATCTGAAGGATAAAAAAATCTCGGAATATGGTCAGACCCTTTTAGAAAATGGAAAAAGAGATCACAAAATACATTTACTTTCCATTATTGGTGAAATTGAAGGGCATGAATGTCTTCCTCAGCACAATAAAACGACAAAATACGAGCATGTATTACCCCAGCTTGCCGCAATTGAGGATAGCGACGAAATTGATGGTCTGCTCATTCTAATTAATACGGTGGGCGGTGATGTGGAAGCGGGCCTGGCAATCGCTGAGATGATCGCTTCCCTTAGTAAGCCAACCGTTTCCTTAGTACTTGGCGGCAGCCATTCGATCGGGGTGCCTCTTGCAGTATCAGCAGATTACAGCTATATTGTACCAAGCGCAACCATGATAATTCATCCGGTTCGGATGAATGGCATGATAATCGGTGTGACCCAGACCTTTGAATATTTTGAAAAAATACAGGATCGAATTATAAAATTTGTTGTAGATCATTCCAAAATCGATTATGAAAGCTTCCGCGGTCTGATGCTGGATACAAACCAGCTTGCCAAAGATGTTGGATCCATCCTGGTGGGCGTGGAAGCCGTAGAGAAGGGTATCATTGATGAAGTAGGAGGTATTAAGGAAGCGCTTACAAAAATCAGTGACATGATCGATGCCAAAAGAGAGCAAAAGGAATAGAATGTAAAATAAAAAAAGGAGCCGGAACAGGAAAGGAGGAGAGCAGCAATATGTTATATACCGTTATGCCATTAGAAAGAATTTATGCAACTCCCAGAACGAAAGAAACCCTGGAAAAGGAGCGGAAGGAATGGGAGGAAAAGGCACAATATAAAGAGGTAACCTTGCCGCACGGAAGAATTGTGACCAGACAGGAGGGGGAAGACTATATTATAGAGAGAATCAACTCCACAGATATGAGTGATTATCTGAATGCTGATTATTCCCCGGGGAAGGCATATAAGAAATAATGCCAGTAACTCCTATCAAAATATTCCATTTTATTATAAGCGCCGGTATTTTGTCGGCGCTTTATTACGCTTTATTACGTCGTTACTGTTCACACTACAACAAAGTCTATAATATGATT
>DOWG01000298.1:4467-4610 GCA_003519685.1 Lachnospiraceae bacterium | reverse complement strand
AATCATAACATGGTATACATGATGGGTGTGAACAGTAACATTACGTCAGTGATGTTATAGGAGTAAACGAAGTTTAACTTGCATATCATTTTTATAAAAGGTATAATGAAATTTGGATACTGCATGTGTTTCCTGGTAAATGA
>DOWG01000298.1:3687-4442 GCA_003519685.1 Lachnospiraceae bacterium | reverse complement strand
TTACCAATCAGCAGCTCCGGCCATTTAGCAATTGTCAAGCATATCTTACATATTGATCTGACATCTGGATTATTATTTGACGTACTGCTTCATTTGGGGACTCTGGTTGCCATTTTTGTGGCCTATTGGGATGATATCAGGGAATTGATCATTGAAGGCTTCAAAATTATAGGANNACTTTCACTAAGCGGAAAGTTACATATAAAAAAATCTTATCCACTCCATACCGTCGTTTTGTCCTCCTGATTATTGTTTCCACGATTCCAACCGCCATTTTCGGTTATGGATTTCAGGACGCAATTGAAATTGCCGGGAGGACACTGCTGGTTCCTGGCTTATGTCTTATCTTGACCGGTATTCTGCTCTTGCTGGCAGACCGGCTGGGTAACGGCAATAAGACGGAGGCAACGACTGGTTTTAAAGATGCCGGTTTCATCGGTGTTGCGCAGGGAATCGCAACTCTACCGGGATTATCAAGGTCCGGGACGACAATTACCGCTTGTTTGTTATGCGGATTTAAACGGGATTATGCAGTTAAATATTCTTTTATCATGTCGATTCCGGCAGTTCTTGGGGCTGTTATATTGGAACTTAAGGATTTTTCATTAAGCCGGGTGGAGTTATCTAAGGTCTATGCGTATATTGCAGGGACAATCGTTGCGGGAATCGTAGGATATATCTGTATAAAGAAGATGCTTGTCATCGTAAAAGGTAAGAAATTTAAACCATTTGCTTATTATTGTTTTGCCATAGGT
>DOWG01000298.1:291-3675 GCA_003519685.1 Lachnospiraceae bacterium | reverse complement strand
GTAAAAAGCAGCGTAGAAATGAGGTTAAAAGTGGCTTCGAAACAAAGTAGAAAAAAAACATCAAAGACAAAGACACAAAGAAAGAAAAGTAATACAACAAAACAAAATAATATTCGGGAAAGCGGAATCGTACAGGATGAAATTATTCTTGTGATTACCCTGGTGGTATCGATACTGCTATTTTTAAGTAATTTTGATTTAGGCGGAAAGGTAGGCAAATTCTTTAGCGATATCACGTTTGGCCTTATTGGAGTTCTGTCCTATATTCTGCCTTTTGCGATATTCTTCCTCACGGCATTTTATATTTCAAATCTGGGGAATCGAAAAGCAGGCAAAAAAATATTAAGTACGGTTGTATTTTTGGTGGTTCTCTGTGCGTTTATACAATTGATCTCCAAGCAATATGATGCGAATATGAAAATCTTTGAATATTATACGGAGTCGAAGGAATACCGAAGGGGCGGCGGGATCATCGGAGGCATCCTTGTCATGATCTTCTGCGGCCTGTTTGATACCGTTGCTACCTATATTATTTTTATTGCCATGATGTTTATCTCCCTCACTGTCATCACCGGCAAGGCATTTTTTACGAATATAGCGAAGAAGGGAAATCACGCATATAAGGAGAGAAAAGAATATCAAAAATTGGTAAGGGAACAGCAGCTTGCTTATGAAGCGGAGCATCCGATGGAAATTCCGGTCCGGCGTCCGCCGAAGACTTTTCTGTTTAATACTGGCAGGAAAATGAAAGCAGAGAATGAGGCAAACGCAGAGAATGAGGCGAACGCTGCAAAGGAAGGAAAAACGGAAGACAATACGGTTGTTAATATCAATGATCTGCGTCAGAAGAAGGAGAGTGCTCAAAATGCGGACAAGCTTCCCGATCTGAACTTGGATCATCTTTTTCCTAAAAGTGAGGACAAGCAATTCGAAGGAACTTCCGGCAGCGGTATAACGGATGTAGAGAGCGGTTCCATACCAACCTATGAAGATGAGCTTCGCAATAAATTCGGGAGAGCAGAAGAGAATATGGAGAGCACTCCGGTGGAGACAGCAAACAATGATTATAATACAACTGTAGAACGTCCGAATGCAGAGCCGGATACAGCTGTAGAAAGCGAACGGCAAACCGGCGAAAGAAAACCAAAGGCATCAGCAGAGAATTCTACAGATGTAGAGCAATTGGATATTTCACAGGTAGCGGAGAAAAAGGTATACATTTTCCCACCGTTAAAATTACTATCGCTTCCGAAATCAAGGATTAACAAAGGAGCTATGGAGCGCTCGTTAAAGGAAACAGCAATGAAGCTTCAGAAGACTCTGGATAGCTTTGGCGTTCAGGTCACGATAACCGATGTAAGCTGCGGTCCGGCAGTAACAAGATATGAATTACAACCGGAGCAGGGAGTTAAGGTAAGTAAGATTACGGCACTTTCGGATGATATTAAGCTTAATCTTGCCGCCGCGGACATTCGAATTGAGGCACCGATTCCCGGTAAGGCAGCTGTCGGCATAGAGGTACCGAATAAGGAAAACTCTACGGTGGCTTTAAGAGAAATGCTGGATAGTCAGGAATTTAAGGAGCATCCTTCCGATATTGCATTTGCAGTAGGCAAGGATATCGGAGGACAGGTGGTGGTTACGGATATTGCCAAGATGCCCCATCTATTAATTGCAGGTGCTACCGGATCCGGTAAATCCGTCTGTATTAACACCTTGATCATGAGTATCCTGTACAAATCAAATCCTTCGGATGTGCGGCTTATCATGGTGGATCCGAAGGTTGTAGAGCTGAGTGTATACAATGGAATACCGCATCTGTTAATTCCGGTTGTTACGGACCCGAAGAAAGCTGCGGCTGCGCTTAACTGGGCAGTCATGGAGATGACCGAGCGGTATAAGAAGTTTGCAGATGCCGGTGTAAGAGACTTGAAGGGATATAATGATAAGGTGGCGCAGGTGGAGCATTTAGATGACGAGGAGGTTCAGAAGCTGCCGCAGATCGTCATTATTATTGATGAGTTAGCGGATCTTATGATGGTTGCTCCCGGGGAAGTGGAGGATGCAATCTGCCGGCTGGCTCAGCTTGCAAGAGCTGCGGGTATCCATCTTGTCATTGCGACACAGCGACCGTCCGTAAATGTTATTACCGGATTAATCAAAGCGAATATACCTTCCAGAATTGCATTTGCGGTTTCGTCACAGGTCGATTCCAGAACGATTCTTGACAGTGCCGGTGCAGAAAAATTGCTTGGCAAGGGAGACATGCTATTCTTCCCTTCCGGTTATCCCAAACCGGTTCGAATCCAGGGAGCGTTTATTTCGGATAAAGAAGTGAATGCGGTTGTTGATTTCATTAAGAAAAATAACAGCGATACGCAATATAGCGAAGATATTAAAGATAAGATTACCAATGCAACCATGGCAGACGGTAAAACGGATGCAAACGGGATGGAACGGGATGAATACTTTGTGGAAGCAGGTAAGTTTATTATCGAAAAGGATAAGGCTTCCATCGGAATGCTCCAAAGAGTCTATCGAATAGGCTTTAACCGTGCGGCAAGAATCATGGATCAGCTGTCGGAAGCAGGGGTCGTTGGACCTGAGGAAGGGACAAAGCCGAGGAAGGTCCTTATGTCTCTGGAAGAATTCGAAGAATATCTAGAAACAAACGGATGACACTAGCTAGGAGAACTTTGATAGGAGTGTCATAAGTCATATAAATACAATGAACATGAATAGGATCGCATATATATTCAGGTTGGCTAATTAGTTTAAAATTTTANNGGATGGACATGAACGGATGGCTGGTTGTAAATGAATTTTTAAATTCGAATAAGTTTAATGAGATTCATCAGTGGCTATTAGAGGCTGCGAAGAAGCAGGGAATAACAATGCAGCTTAGAACCAATGCACAGCTGCTGGTTGATATTATTTCAGAGAAAACGTTAAAAACCAAGGAAAGGCAGGCTGACTTTGTACTGTTCTGGGATAAGGATGTACGGTTGGCAAGTTATCTGGAGCGCTTGGGATATCCGGTCTACAACTCATCCAAAGCGATCGGGATCTGTGACGATAAGTCCCTTACCCACCTTACGCTGATGAATAAAGGGCTTCGAATGCCGAGGACGATTCTGGCACCCATGACCTTTGCCAATATTGGCTATACAAATGTGACCTTCCTGGAAGAGGTCGCCGGGCGCCTTGGGTTTCCGATCGTGGTTAAGGAATGTTTCGGTTCCTTTGGACAGCAGGTATATCTGGTAAATAATTTTGATGAGTTAAAGGATAAGGTGAAGCAGATTGGAATAAAGCCAATTCTGTTCCAGGAGTATATCTCTTCCAGCTTCGGCAGAGATGTCCGCCTGCAGGTGGTAGGTTCCC